>JAJUGM010000499.1 GCA_029268165.1 Bacteroidota bacterium | reverse complement strand
TCATAAGGTTGAATTTTTCTCCCTTATAGTTTTTAACAGCACAAACAAGGTCAACAGGATTAAAATGGGTTGAGCTGTTCAGAATTGCCTCCTGTTCCGGATCATGATGATCAACCTGTGAAGACTCAACAATCTGCAAAGAAACAGAACCATCCGGATTAACAGCCCAGAATGGACCGCCACCTGGTTCTCCTTCATTTTTAACCATACCGCAAACTCTGATAGGCCGGTTGAGTTTGTTAAAAAGATAGTCTCTTATGTTACCCGTACCTTTTAATTGTTTCTCATTAATTTTCATGCAAAGCGACTCTTTCATAAATGCGATAATCTCATTCATTGTCGCTTCATCAGTTTTTTTTGCACTTTCAATCTTTTGCAGATAGGCCGATATCCTTTCTTTATTTTCAAGTAACAAACCTGCAAGTGCTTTTTTATAAGCAATAGTGTCAGATTTCAGTCTATCAGGAACTACATTATCAATATTCTTGATAAAAATAATATCATTATCAAGATCATTAAGATTTTCAAGCAGGGCACCATGGCCACCCGGTCTGAAATGAATTGAACCATCGCTTTCACGAAATGGTTCGTTATTCATATCTACCGCTATTGTATCAGTTGAAGGCTTTTGAACTGAATAGCTTATTTCATATTTGACTTTGTACAAAGCTTCATATTCAGACTTTACATTGCTGATTAATGTTTCAAAGGCTTTCTGGTGCTCATGCGATACAGTCAGATGAATTTTTACTACACCTGAAGCATTAACTGCATAACCTGCACCTTCGGCAAGGTGTTCTTCAACAGCTGTTCGCGAGTAACCATTATAACGATGAAACTTTAATAAACCTTTTGGCAGATTGCCATAATTTAAACCTTCCTGTTCAAGTAATCCGCTTAATATTATATGATACTTATTCTTTTTTATTAATTCATCCAAAGTATTCCCTTTCTTTTGCAAAAGCATATTAAGCTCTTCATAAAAAGCAAATTCTTTGATCCTGTCAAAAAATTCTTTAACATGCCTATATGCTTCTTTAGATAATGTCTTTGAATCAAAATTTGCCTGTTTGAATGATTCGTCAAATTCATACAGGGCTTTAAACATACGGCTGGCAGCACCTGATGC
>JAJUGM010000498.1 GCA_029268165.1 Bacteroidota bacterium | reverse complement strand
GATACCTGTAAGATGCGTGTAATCCGAGAAGTTACCCGATATAAAAATATCATTAAAGAATATGACGTAATAAATGAACCCTTGCATGCCACCTACCTGCAATCGGTAGTAGGCGATTCAATTAACTGGAATTGTTTCAAATGGGCACGTTCGGCTGATTCAACTGCAGAATTGTTTGTAAACGATTATAATGTTGAATATGTCTGGGGCGACGCCAAAAAATATCGCGATTTAATCCTGAAAATAAAAGAAAACGGAGGCCCGGTTACAGGAGTTGGTATGCAATGCCATTTCTGGGATGGCCTAAGGCCAAACATTGCCGACTTCATCACACAAATAAATATAGTCGCAGAAGCCGGATTACCCATAAAATTCACTGAATTTGACTATGGCGGTGACCTCACTCAGGCACAACAAGCCGAGGATCTTGTAAAAGTATTTAAAATAGGCTTTTCTCATCCATCAGTTAATGGAATTATCTGCTGGGGGTTATGCGATAAAAACATATGGCGTGAAAATACAGGATTGTTTGATAGAAATCATAAACCCAAACTTGCTGCTGACACCCTTTTATATCTTACAAAAAAGCTTTGGGCTACTAATTTTGATTCAACAATAACAGATGATCAACCGCTGATATTCAATGCTTATTATGGATATTACAACATTGAAGTAACATTTAATGACACTGTTAAAGTTTTTACCATTCCATGCATCAAAGAAAATGAAGATTCACTGTTTATCTTATCTGAAAACGAGGCAGTTATTAAAGGCCCGCAACTGATTCAAACACAGTTGGTGAGTAATACTCTGGTAAAACTGGTTTTTGATAAAACATTGGATACTACCTCTGTCGATAAATACAATTTCAGATTCTTTTCAAATAATTCAATAGCTATTTCCAGCATGGAGGTTAATCCTGAAGAAAAAAATGTTATTACAATAACACTAAATAAACAAATTATACCGGGAGATTATATATCGGTTTCATATTTTCCTGGCACATTAGCCTCCACTGACGGAAGCAAGGCTTCCGCATTTGGCCCTGAGCCAATTAGTAACCCGGTAGTTAATAATATACGGAACATCATAAATGAGAATACTATTACCGTTTATCCGGTTCCGGCCAATGATTTCATAAATATTTACGGAATTTCAGATTCATCCTCTGTATCAATATTTAATGCAACCGGAATGTTAATATATCAAGGCATCAGCCACTCTGAAAATCTGACAATTGATACCAGTCAGTTTGAAAGGGGACTCTATCTTGTAAAGATTGTGGACAGTAATAATAATGCAACCATAAGAAAAATTGTATTAAAATAATTAATGAAATAACTTTAGGAAAATTTTATATTAATTAATATGACTTTATTGTTTGAAATACGATAATCAGGCTCAACATACACTCGATCCTAATGATTTTTAGCTTTTGGATAAAAGAAGGCCAGCTAATTGTTAAACAGACTCAGGAGTTGAATCCTGAAAACACGAAATAATATAAAATTAATTGATACACCGCTTTAAGCAGT
>JAJUGM010000497.1 GCA_029268165.1 Bacteroidota bacterium | reverse complement strand
TATATTCCGACATCCAGTAGCTGTTTATGCTGTCAACAAGCTTCTGTGTATATTCGCTTTCGTGATTGAAATCATTTCCCCATTGTGCATCAGGATTTGTAAAATTATGGTCAACGTTAAACCATGGATTTTGTGTAGTGGGTTTCTGGCCATCAAAGTATAACTGAACAAAGGGACACTGGTCGTAAGCATGATTAAGCACCATGTCAATTATTACAGCAATTCCTCGACGGTGACATTCATCAATAAGCTTTTTCAAATTTTCCTTAGGGCCGTAATATTTATCCGGAGCAAAATAAAATGATGGATTATATCCCCAACTCAGGTTCCCTTCAAATTCATTCACTGGCATCAGTTCAATTGCATTTATGCCCAGTTTCTCAAGATAACCAAGTGTGTCAAGTATAGCCTGAAAGGTATGTCTGGTTGTAAAATCCCTCACCAGTAATTCATAAATTACCAGGTCCTTGGGTCCCGGAGGTGTAAAATTGCTGTATTGCCAGTTATAAACCTTCTGGCCGGTTTGCAATACAGTAGCAATATTTGTTGTTTTTCCTGCAGGGTATTTAATTAAACCCGGGTATGTATCTTCATCAATATATATATCATTTGAAGGATCACTTATTTTATCCGCATACGGGTCACCAATCCGCAGGGTGCCATCAATAAAATACTGAAAGACATATTCTTTCCGTGGTGTGAGCCCGTTAATTTCTAACCAGTACCTTTGGCCATCGGGTGTCTGATACATCTGATAATTGCTGTCAACTTCCCATCCATTAAAATCACCAATAACATAAACGAATTCTTTATATGGGGCAAATAAGGATAAAATAACAGTGGTGGTATCAATGTAATTGATTCCATCTCTGATTCCGGCGGGTAAATCAATTATTTCAGCAGGCTTTCTGACAACGTAATAAAATGAGTCTGCCACTGACCCAGTGTCATTTGAGGCTACAGCCCTGATCCAATATTTTCCGTAGTCAGTGCCAATGATGGTGTCTGTTAAACAGGTACCACTATCTTTTGCGGCCAGTTTATTATTATTGTAAATAACAACAGAATCAGATTGACTGGCTTTTACTTCCACAATCATTGTGTCAAACAGACTAATAACCTTAGGAAATCCGGCTGGCTGTGTGAATGAAATGGTTAACCCTTCCTCATAAACATTTGTAAAGATATCCTTACCTCCGGTATCTCTGCCTGTTCGAGTACGATCATAGCTCCTGAAAACAAAAGCCATTTGCAGTATTTTTTCACCGGCCGGTACGCCATAATATTCACGGATACTTGGTTCGAAAGTTATCTGATACTTATCTGCCGCGATTCGTGTTAATTTGCATTCCGGTAAATTAGTTTCCCACGCAGCTTTAACATATTTCCAGTCTGAGCCTGAAGTACTTTTATCGGTAATAACTCCTGTATGGGCGTAAACATCACCGGTATAACCCATTAGCCCTTTATCACCCTGATCGGCATTGAATACAATAGTAACTGGCTTATTATCAGTTGGAAACGCAGGCGAGGTGATTATTAATTGTGCCTTGGCGATATTATAGGCT
>JAJUGM010000496.1 GCA_029268165.1 Bacteroidota bacterium | reverse complement strand
GCTTCGTTAAGTTCCGCCTCAAGGGTAATAATTTCATTCTTTACCCGCGTTTCCTGTAATTTGTTATTTGCAATATCAACCCGCTGCCGGCCATATTCATATTGTTTCGCCAACAACAATGATTCTGATTTTTCAAAATCAGCATCTGATATGGTCCCTGAATGATGCAAAGTGATATTTCTTTCATGTTGTTTCTGAATAAGGTCAAGTTCTCTTTTCAGAATATTACTTTGCCTTGTCAGTTCAAAGGTTAACTCATTATATTTGTTCTGTTCCTGTTTCAATGCGGCTATTTTTTGTCTTAATGGATTGTCCTTTTTGAAGTATTCATAATCTGAAACCCTGCTAAGGTATTCGGAAAGAACAGTCTGAATTTCACCTAACTGAACAGTCTGATTATTAAAAAATTTTTCTCCTAATAAATATCCCATGCTATTATTAGCCTGTACGGTGTTTATCCATTGCCTTATATTTAATACATCATTGTAACTGGCAGGATTGTCAATAACAGCAAGTAAATCACCTGTATAAACCATCTGATTGTCATATACGAATAACTTCTGAATTTTTCCTGAGGCATGTGATATGAGATTGGCCGGAGGTTTTTCAGTAGTGATTGTTATTTCTGATGTTACTGTATCAGGAAACCTGAATACAGAGGCAAATATAATAAGAAGCAAAACGAAAAGAAAAATAATTGTGCTACCCCAAGCAGTTATCCAGCCGGGCGATTTGCCGATTATGTCCTGAATTGCAGGCTGGTGAATCTCAATATTTACATCGGTTTCTGACATTATCTTTTGTTTTATGCTCCAAGTTCCAGTTGATTTTTAACCAAATGATAATAACTGCCTTTTTTTCTTATCAGATCATTATGCCTGCCGCTTTCAACAATGATTCCCTTTTCAAGGACTATAATCTGATCGGCATTTTTAACAGTACTCAAGCGATGAGCTACAATTACCACTGTTTTTTCTTCGAAAAACCGTTCAAGGTTTCGCATGATTAATAATTCGTTGTTTGCATCGAGAGCATTGGTGGCCTCGTCAAAGAAAATAAATTCCGGATTTTTATATACTGCCCGGGCAATAAGAATACGTTGTTTCTGACCCTGGCTTAATCCGTGACCTTCATTGCCAATCCGCGTATTATATGAAAGCGGCATTGATTCCACAAATTCACGTATGTTAGCTACTTCAGCTGCATGCAAAAGTCTTTGCACATCAATCGGGTCATCGGCCATTGCAATATTACGTGCTATAGTATCAGAAAAAATGTACCCATCCTGCATGACAACACCGCAGTTCTGCCGCCAGAAACGTGAATCGACAGCCGATAAATAGGTATTATCTATTTTAATTGTTCCGTAAGTAGGCTTGTAAAACCCGAGAAGCAATTTCACCAGTGTTGTTTTGCCGCTACCGCTTGTGCCAACAATTGCTGTAATCTTCTTTTCCGGAATATCCATGTTGATGTCTTTCAACGCAAAGTCTGAATGAGGGCCTTCATATTGAAACGACATGTCACGTATATGGATATCAAGTTTTGAGGGCAAAGAAACCAGCCTGGCAGCTTCAGAAGGCTCTTCATCTTTTTTCAGGTGTATCTCTCCAAGCCT
>JAJUGM010000495.1 GCA_029268165.1 Bacteroidota bacterium | reverse complement strand
GATTTTTTCATATTATTAATTTTTAAATTTGTATTTCTTTATTACTCAATTTAATAAATTTTCGTTACATTTTAATGATAAATTCATTTATAATATTGATAAACTAACACAAAATCATATATTTTCGTTGCAGACTCATTGGATTAAGGATATGAGGCTCTCTATGAGATAGGTTTAACAAGCATATTCCCAATTGTTGACAGGCTTAAGTAAATGAGCGAAGCAAAGGGGGTATTCTGCTTGAGGTAACTGCGGAAAGAATTTTCAGAATCATTAAAAAGCAAAAAACCCTTGCTTTTGAAGGCAAGGGTTATGTAAAAATAATATGTGTTTTTATTTATCTTCTTCTCCCTAAAAAAATCATGATGTAATAAAGCAGCATAGCCAGCGATGACAGTGCAGCAACAACATAAGTATAAGCAGCCCATTTGAGTGCGTCCTGTGCTTTATCATGTGTCTGATTTGTTGTAATACCACTGTTGTTGAGCCATGCCAGAGCCCTTTTGCTGGCATTGATTTCAACAGGTAAGGTTACAAATGCAAATAAGGTAAAAATAGTATAGCAGGCAATAATTACCATCAGCGCCAGGTCAAAACTAACCAGGCTCTGAAAAGCAAAAGCTCCGAAAAACATGGCGATGAAAATAATATTCATTATTTTGCCGCTTATATTTTGCAAAGGCACCAGCGCCGAACGGAACTGAAGAAACGAATAGGCATGGGCATGCTGAATGGCATGTCCTGTTTCATGTGCAGCAACCGCAGCAGCTGATATGCTATTGCCATAATATACATCGGGACTCAGGTTTATAGTTTTGTTTGCCGGATTGTAATGATCAGTAAGTTCACCCTGAACCGAAATTACACTTACATCATGAATGTCGTGGTCACGCAGCATCTTTTCGGCTACCTCTTTCCCGGTTATACCATAATAAACCGGAATCTGTGAATACCTTCTGAATTTCGACTTGAGCTGGCTTCCTATAATCCAGCTAATCAACATAAATACAACAATTATAATCAATTGACCTGGTAATATCATAATGCTCTGTTTTAAAAGTTCGGGCAAAGATACAACAAAATTCTTACCAAAATGTTGTATACGGTCAATTTGGCAGAATACAGATATGTAATACTATAATTACTATCTTTTTAACAGTATAGTTCTATTAAGATATTCATTATATTCGTAACAAAAATTTAAATTATACTTATAACAATGAAATCATATAAATATTTGTTTATTCTAATACTTTTTACAGGAATCATGGCATGTTCGAATCAGACAAAGCGCACCGAAGGTGAAGCCAGAG
Organism: Bacteroidota bacterium; assembly: GCA_029268165.1. Taxonomy (GTDB): domain Bacteria; phylum Bacteroidota; class Bacteroidia; order Bacteroidales; family UBA10428; genus UBA5072. The sequence continues at coordinate 313 of JAJUGM010000495.1, read as the reverse complement.
ACTTTCTTCAGTCTTTGGAAAAAGAGGTTATGCCTGTATATGCCCGTTGGAACGCCTCTTATTTTACGGCAACTGCTTCGGGCAAGGATGAAGATTACAACAGGGTTTCGGATAATGAACTCGCTTATTCGAAAATACTTGCTGACAGAGTAAAATTTGAAAAGATTAAAAATTATTTAAAAAACCCCGCAATAAAAGACTCTCTTCTCCGGAGGGAATTATTGGTATGGCATAACAATATGATTAAATATCAGGTTGATACGGCAAAGCTCAAAAAGCTAATTGATGCCCAGGTTGCTGTTGAAAAGAAATT
>JAJUGM010000494.1 GCA_029268165.1 Bacteroidota bacterium | reverse complement strand
TTGTAAGAAAATACAGAAACTATGGGCTCCTGAATCAATTCGTTGATAAAGAGTTTTAATAGCAGATTTACTTTAATATTTCGCGAACGGGCATCAATTGATTTCCGCAGAATACGGATATGTGTGATATCCTCAGGGGAAACACCGGCTTTTTTAGCGGCAATTGCCCTGTATTCGGCCTCTGCTGAAGCCTGAAACGGACTTAATGATAGCTCAAGCTGCCTGATCAAGTTGGAATTTTATAAAGGAATAGTCAATGTTTATTCAAAATGAAATGAAACCATAAACATTCGGGAATAAATCCGGTCTATTACTTTAGTAAAAATAGCGTCCTCAGGTGGAGGTGTAATATAATAAACACCTTCGTCGCCTCTTTTTTTAATTTGTGTTCTTAAAACATCTGTAATCCCTACCGAATATTTAAATTCGACGCCAAGCTTAAAATACCTGAGATAAAAATCCATACCAAAACCGATCTCGTAATAAAAGTCGAGCGGGTCAAGCAGCACAAGATTATTTTCTTTTTTCGAACGTCCCCAGGTTTTCTTTGTAGCAGCAAGGTCAATACGTGTGTTGATGCCTCCTGTGATGTAAGGCCTGAAATTGTTAAGGCGTTTTGACTTATACTTCAGAAGCAGCGGGAATTCAAGGAAATTTGATTCAACAATTACCGGGTTGTCCTCAGGGTTAATGAGGAAATTGGAGGTGCGGTATTCCTTATAGGTAATCTGCCGTTCTCCGCCAAAAGAAATACCCGGTGTAAACCTGAGGTCGAAATATTCGGCCAGCCTTAAATTGGAAATGGCATGTACATGAAAACCGGGCTGAAGCCTTGCAACATCAGCAACTATAAGAGAATCAATTCCTGTCTGTGATTGTTTAATGGCAAAATCCATGGTATTCATTCCCAGTGAAAAGCCAAAATGAATCCTTTTGTCATCATGAGTGGGGTCATTTTTTACCTTTGGCTTCTGGGCAAACGAAACAACCATCAAACTGGTTGCCATTAACAAAATAATTATCTTTTTCAAGGTATATTTTTTTATATTAACGGAACCGGCACTAAAATAGTATTTTTAATGATTTTAGCGAAATAATACCGTTAAAATACTTTGTTTAAACTGAATACTAATTAGTTAGTATTTTTTTTATGATTATTGGACAAAATATTATTTATTGCTGAAAAACAGCTTTCATAATAATCACCTGTATAGCCGTATGATAAATCATCAATTCTTAATTCTTCTTTGGTAACATGGCCAAGGGCTGAAAAAGGAAACCCTTGTTGCATCATGAAATCAATAAATTCTGTTTCCCGTTCGATGGTAACAGTAACTACAATCCGGCTGCCTGATTCACTGAAGAGAAATGTATCGAGTCTCATTTCTGCAGGTGAGGTAATATCAAATCCAAAGCCTTGTATCAAAGCGCTTTTTAACAAGCTGAAAAACAAGCCACCTTTACCAATATTATTTGCTGACATGATAAGCTTTTTCTCTGTCAAACCCCTGATCGTTTTGTGCAATTTCACTTCTGACTTAATATCAAAAACAGGTAGGGCCGGGATGTGCTTATTATGAATTATATCAATATATTCTGAACCATTCAGGTCATTCCGGGATTCTC
>JAJUGM010000493.1 GCA_029268165.1 Bacteroidota bacterium | reverse complement strand
CAGGTAACTTTTCCTGAACAAGAGGTTGTTCAGGAGTTGTTGTCTTGTCCCACAATGCAAACGAAATCGCAACAGAATCATTATTAGCAAATGCTTTTGCTACATTTGCCATAAAACCTAAAAGGTATTTTTTCTGAGGTAAATAATATTTTTCAGCAAAATAAGAAACCGAATCGGAATTATGCCCTGAAATATAACCCCATGTAAGGTTTGCCTGTGTTAAACCTGTATTTTCATCTTTATCAATATTTGAAAGCGTATCTCCGGTTTTCCGGAAAGACAGATACGGGTCAAAACCATTCATGGTTTTTACGCCTGATTTCATTGGGTCGAGCCAGTATCTCAACTGGTTTGCTGAATCGGGATAATCATTCCAGGAACGAGATAGTTTTTGAAAGAAATCGTTAAATGAACTGCCGCACCTGGCATCACCTCCCGACAAATCGCCAATAACCCTACCATATTTGTCAAAGAGTGGTGCACCTGATGAGCCTTGTTCTGTAGTTCCTTCTTCCCAGCTTTCAACAAGCCAGTGCGTATTAAAATCATAGCCTTCTCCGAAATTGTCAGTAGATAGCATACCATTATCAATTGCTATTTTTTTTACGTCACCCAAAGGATGATGAATACAAAAACTGCTGTCAGTGGCAGTACCTGAAGCATCCCAGCCGGCATAAAAAGGCTGGTAATAAAAAGGTATTTCTTCAGAAAGCTCCAAAAGTGAAAAATCCAGTTTATTATCAGTTGTTGCCTTTAATGTTGCCCCTGAAACCGACTTGTGATTTCTTCCGTCGGGCCCGCCACAGAACGGGCTTTCATAATCAAAATAGAATATTGAGGTCTTAGCAATCCAGTCATTACCAATGCAATGCCCTGCCGTCAATATGTATGATTTTGCCTGAGTCCCTGTGTTGGTAAGCAAAGTACCTGTACACCTTTCCTCACCGGCATAAACAATTCTGACAACAGCCCGTTTAACAACTTCAAATAAAGTATCGTTATAACATCTGATATCCGGATTGCACCAACCGGATATACCATACCACTGATCTTTTTTTCGCGATTGCTGTGCTTCAATGAAGAAACCACACCCAACTTTACCTATTGTTAATAATCCGGGATATTCAATAAAATGAGGCACCTGCATTTCAATGATGATCATCTCAGCAGGTATTGGTTCTACAGCAAGGATATCATAGGGTTTGTTATTTAAATATGTATATGCGCCAATTACATGGTTTTGGGTACTATCATATAAAAATATTTTAACGCCCTTTTCAATTTTATACTTTGTGAAAATGATGTTAATTGATGCAGCGCCCAAAGAACGTAATCCAAGTCTCCATATCTTCATGCCATTATTCAAAGTATCCCAGATACCCGAATTGACAAAACTAAAATCAACATCCACCGTAGTGGCAAATGCTTCATTTTTATGTCGTGAGGGGTAAGTATCTGAGGCTTTTTGTGCTTTCTTGCCTGAGAAGTATTTAGAAAGATCGATTACAGGAATTGGCTTTGAGCCTGAATACTGAACAGACATGGGATACCCGGGATATCTTACCTGAGCTTGTAAAATCGTAACCGGGATTAATAAAAAGATTAATATGGCTGAGAAACGAGGTATCACAAAAACCAGTTTTATATTAATATTTGT
>JAJUGM010000492.1 GCA_029268165.1 Bacteroidota bacterium | reverse complement strand
CCTGTCAACATCAGCCGAAAATTCATCAATTCCGTTAATTTTACTTTAATTCTTTTCTATTCTAATTTTAAAGTGGCTAAAATTCATTCATTTAACAATAATTTTTATTTTTTTCATATTCATTATGTTTTCAGAAGTCCTTTGGTGCTTATGATTTTTTAATCGTGTGATCCATTTCTGTAAATATACATTAGCAAGAAGCAGGGTAAATAAAATCCCTGCTCCCGTTTTTATCCAGTCAGGTAAAATACTATGGGTATGATGAGAATGTTCTGACATAAATATCTTTGAAAACCACGCTTGCGGCAAAATATAATCAACTGCCATACCAAATAATAATGCTCCGGTAATCAGAGTTGTTAAATATATTATTAACGTGCGCCGCCCTAATGTTTTACCAATGACAGCTATCGTTGCGGCATTTGAGGCCGGCCCTGCCATAAGAAATACAAGGGCAGCACCGGGAGACAAGCCCTTGGCGACCAATACAGCAGCAATGGGAACTGAACTTGTAGCACATACATATAGAGGTATAGAAACTAACAGCATTATAATCATTCCCAGCATGTTATTATGTATATAACTGGCCAGAAAATCATCAGGAATAATAACAGCAATAAAAGCAGCAATCAATAAACCAATAATCAGCCATTTTGCAATATCTCTCATAAAATCATAAAATGCATAGATGACAACCGAAAAAAGCCGGTTCGTTGTTGTGGAATTACCATCAGTTTCACCAGCACCAGAAACATTAACCGGTTTTTGTTTTTCCAACAGATTGGTAAAAATACCCCCGGCAACACCGGTTAAAAATGCAATAACAGGCCTGATTATGGCCAGAGGAAGACCCAGCATTGAATAGGTAACAAGTATAGAATCAACTCCGGTTTGCGGCGTTGAGATAAGAAAAGATACTGCTGACCCTTTTGAAGCGCCATTCTTATATAATGATATTCCTGCAGGTATCACTCCACATGAGCATAATGGTAAAGGTACCCCTATTAAAGCGGCATTTATTACTGACCTTGTATTTCCCTTGCCAAGTATCCTGCTTATTTTTCCTTCAGGGAAAAAAACATGTAACACGCCTGCTATAAGAAAGCCCAATAAAAGCCAGGGTGCCATGTCGAAAATAAGCAGCTTAAGCTCAATAAAATATAATCTTAAATATTCATCCATTATTTAATGTCTCTGATGAATCATTTTTTTATCATCACAACAATTAAACTCAAATTGTACCGTAACATGGGAAATACCGAATTTGTTCATCAGAATAGTATGAATATTTTCCCTGATTCGCTCAGAATCACTAATCCGAATATCCTCAGTCAAGTCAACATGGCATTCAAAATGTATTTCACTATCAGTAAGATTCCATGCATGAACGTGGTGAATATTGCTGATTTCCGGTAAGTTTTCCAGTGCTGCCTTAACTTCATTCAGATCAAGGCTGCGTGGTGTTCCCTGCATTAAAATATCGACGCTTTGTCTGAGTATACTATATGTTTCTTTTAATAAATACAAACCTAATATTATTGTTACCAGCGGATCAATCCAAAAAATTTTAAAAAAATATATTAAAACTGAACTCAGTATTACGACAGCTGAAGATACCGTGTCACCAAAAATATGCAAATAAGCAGCTTTTATGTTCAAATTATTTTTAGAATCTTTTTTCAATAAATATGCTGAAATAAGATT
>JAJUGM010000491.1 GCA_029268165.1 Bacteroidota bacterium | reverse complement strand
TTTTGGTTTCTTTTCCTGTAGAATCAATCTGAATTAACACAGGTGCATCGGCCATGCCATATTTCAGGCAAACGATATCATTATTGGATAATCGATGCCCATATCTGTAATGAGTATAAACTTTATTTTTTTCTGTTGGTATAGGTTTGACCTCATCAGGTAAATCAGATATTTCATCCGACCATTGCTGTTTAAGCTCACTGACCGTATTGAGGTATGTTTTCACCAGATTGTAACCTGTATATTTTTTCAGGCTTTTTGAAAATGAATAAGGTAATATGGGCATATACGTAACTCTGTTGATCACACGGGGCCAGGTTTTAATACCATAATTCCGTGCTACATGAGTATACATATAGTAACCCAGGTAATAATAATTTGGATAATATCGTTTGAATGACCCAAGATATGCCTGATTATAGGAGAATTTTTGAATGGTATCTGTTACAATAGCCTTTACCTTCATTTCAAAGGAAGGGAGCCGTCCTCGCCCTTCATCTGAAAATAAGGTTTCAGTTGCCACAGCATCGCCTTCAAAATACCAGTATGGTAATGCCATGTGGCTTATCACAGCCAGGCCATAGTCGCCAAAAAGGCTTGCAGGGACACGTGAAAAATTACGGTTAAAGTAATCAAACTGAACCACATGCCTGTATTCATGAATTGCAAGAAGTTTCAACCAGTCGGCACTACCAAGTTCTGTTACATCCTGCGGAGCGTGGATGTAATATTGCATATGCCGGGGAGCAAGGGCAGTGTATCCGTTTGATATGCAGGTTTGATTATTCAGGTATAGCCTGATAGGTTTAATATTAAGTTTATATACATCAGGCACTTTCAGGGCCGTAATTTCCATGATTGAAGCCATGCGGAAAGCCACAGTATCAAGTCCTGACGGGTATATAATTTTAAAATGGGGAGTTGAGATTTTTCTCCAGTTTAATTGCGGAGGAGGCTGGATTTGTGATATAACCCAATTACAGGCAAAAAAATAATAAATGCCGCCGGTGAACAACAGGCGGCAAATATGTCTCGTCATATTTCTATACTTTACTTTTATAATCCGAAATTCATGTTTAGTCCGAAACGGAATCCTCCGGGTTTCATAATCTGCAGTGCTTTTTCTGAAACATCGCTTAGTTCAGGTTGGCCTGGTTTTATTTTATACGCATCGCCCGACGTAGCATCAATTGCATAACCAATTTCAAGGTTTAGCCTGCCCCTTTTCCATAATCTGATAGCATATCCGATGCCAATATCAATGTTGACAACCGGTTCCAGTTCAATAAGGATGTTTTCATTATTTCCTGATGAGGTTTCTAATTCCAGTTCGACTTCAGGAATTCCGGTAGCATAGCTGATACCGGCGCTGTAAAAAACTCCTTTCGGGAATTTGTTGTAATAATGTACATTAGCCAGAATTTTATAACCCCAGCTGCCTGTGCCGGCAGTACCTAAAAGTGAAAGGTTTTTAAATAAATTAAATTCGCCGGTTATTGCCAGCAGTCCGGCATAATTAATTCCGGTTCCGAAACCCAGGTAAAAATCCCTTACATCAATAGGTTTTGTTTGGCGGGTAATAACTTCAGACGATTCGTCATCTTTATCGGGTAAGGTTTCAACTTCCTGTGCCATCAAAACGGGCATAGTTAATATTAAGAAAAATGCAGAAAAAAATAATAGCTTCTTTTTCATAACGAAGATTAGGTTGGTTTATAGAATTTAAAAATAAC
>JAJUGM010000490.1 GCA_029268165.1 Bacteroidota bacterium | reverse complement strand
GTAATTCTGAGCAGATACTATATATAACCGGAGATGGAGGACATTCCTGGCCAGGCGGAGATACAGGAACTTACGCAGATGCTGACCCACCGTCATTTATAATTAATGCCAACGATTCTATATGGAATTTCTTTCAACGACATGCCTTGAATTGCCCGCAGACCAATGTTCTGCATTTTCAGAATAATGATTTGTATCTGTCTTTATCCCCAAATCCATTTTCTTACCATGCAATTTTGAGAACAAACTTACCGCTTCACGATGCAACATTGAAGATCTACAGTATTTCCGGACAGGTTGTTGCAGAAATATAATATATCAACGGACAGACCGTCACAATCAACCGCAAAAATATTCCTGATGGAACATATTTTATCCGGCTGATACAAGACAACAAAACCATCTCAACAAAAAAATTAATTATCACCCATTGATATGCAAGAACCACATAAATACAATAGCCCTATTAAAAGGGCTTCATACCCCAGGGAATGCAAAAGATGAATGTCTTGGTTAAACCAATTCCGCAATTTTTGATAGTAAATTGACTCATCCCGATTTGCTTCTCTATCGGGATAATTCGGCTAGCAGTTTTCAGTTCGCTATCGCTCCTGAAAACTGAGCCTCATAAAAAAAAGCTGGCTACTTCTTTTTTGATAAACATCATAGCATCGGAAACGGGATTTTTCTCCTCCTCTACAATCTTTTCAAGAATTGCCCGGCTTAGCTTCACAGCCGGAGCATCTTTGCTTATTTTGTCTGCTTCAATGTTAATTAATTGTATGGTGGCATTTTTTGCATTTTTCAGCATTTCCCATGCTTTATTGGATATATATATCTGCTGGGTAAAATTGTGTTCGTATTCGGCTCTGACGGTTGTAAGCATTTCGTTTTGCAACTGCTGGCAGTTGAGATTGGGGTTATTCAAACGCATTACCAGATTTTCAGGGTTAATTCTTTCAAGATAAAGTATAATCCGCTCATAAGCCTGCAAACGCAATGGGGTAATAATATTTCTGGTATTTATTTCAATTTGCTGCCTGTTTTTCTGGTTTTCATGCTTAAAATACCTGCCAGCCAAATACCATGTGGTAAAAAAAACAACAACTGAAGGTAAAATGTATTTGAGTATTTCAAGAAATTGAGCAGCCTGATTCATAGCGGTAATGGTTTAAAAAATGGTTTTACAATATTAATTAAATTCTGATGAAAAGATTATTTTTACCCCGGCAAATGTATTCAATTACTAAACTTTAATCTTTAAAAATTAACATGGAATACTTATCTCACCGAATTAATTCTCTGTCGCAATCGGCCACTATAGCCATGAATCAGAAAAGCCGCGATTTACAGGCAAAAGGTATTGATGTGATTAACCTTAGTGTAGGAGAACCTGATTTCAACACACCCGATCATATAAAAGAAGCTGCAAAAAAAGCAATTGATAATAATTTTTCATTTTATCCGCCGGTAGCAGGATATCCCGACCTGAAGAAAGCCATTGTTGAAAAGTTTGCACGTGAAAACAACCTGACCTATACTACCGACCAGGTAATTGTTTCATGTGGTGCCAAGCATTCACTGGCTAATGCTTTGATGTCACTTGTTGACAAAGGCGATGAAGTTATTATCCCTGCGCCTTACTGGGTAAGTTACCTCGAACTGGTTAAACTGTGCGAGGGAATTCCTGTTGTAATCAATACAGGAATTGATGAAGGTTTTAAAATTACTCCGGCACAACTTGAAAAGGCCATCACAGAAAAAACCAAAGTATTCTTAATTTGCTCTCCTTCAAATCCTTC
>JAJUGM010000489.1 GCA_029268165.1 Bacteroidota bacterium | reverse complement strand
CCTTTGATGTTTCGGTGTTTTGTTATACGGTTCCGTTGCTTATTGGAGCCACTATCTGTACTGTTCCTCAGGATGGCATCAAATACCTGTCGGTATATAAAATTCTTGACAAACAAAAGATCACCGTAGCTGCTATGGTGCCGTCAGTTATTGCTTTTTTAAAGCCATACTGGGACAAGATTCACCTGCCTCACTTACGTTATACCATTTTTACAGGCGAAAGTGTAAAATCTGCCATAGCTGAAGCCTGGTCAAAATGCGCGCCAAATTCAGTAATAGACGATTTCTATGGCCCAACCGAGGCCACCATTTTTTGTCATGCTTACCGGTGTAATAAGAAAGCAGCAGCAATAAAATCATATAACGGAGTTATTTCAATTGGCAGGCCTTTTAGCGGTATTACTGCTATTGTAATGAACGAAAACAACCATCTTGTTCCCGCAGGCGCAAAAGGTGAGCTTCTTATTGCTGGAGACCAGATAACCACAGGTTACCTGAATAATAAGGATAAAAATGCTGTTTCCTTTATAACAATTCATTTTAATGGACGCATGCAGCGCTTTTACCGCACAGGCGACCTGGTGTTTGCTGACGAACAGGGCGATTACATGTATTGCGGCCGTATTGACAATCAGGTTCAGGTACATGGTTTCAGGGTTGAACTGGGCGAGATAGAATATCACGCCGGAAAGTTACTTGATGGTGCAGCCTGTGCCGCTGTTGCACGAACCAACGATGCGGGCAATGCCGAAATTTATCTTTTTGTTGAAGGTAATGAGGATAAAATTTCAGAAATTACATCATCCATACAAACATCATTGCCTTATTATATGCATCCACTGAAAATATTTAGCCTAAAAAACCTTCCGGTAAATGCAAATGGCAAACTCGACCGGAACAAACTTATTGATCTGATTACCTGAACTATGGATAAAATACCGTATTTAATTGAAAACAATTTGTATAGCCTTTACAGGGCATTCGCTTTGGCGGGCAATTGCAATTCGGCCTATACTGCTGATTATTCATGGGTGCATTCAGATACAAGTATATTTCCCAGGCATATTTTTCAGGTTAATGTTGATATAAGTGATTCAGCTCTGACATTGCTTACTGATAACATTAAAAAAGGTGACGCCCCGTCGTTTTTAATCTGCAGGTATGACAATGCCCCTGCCGGATTTATTAACCGGCTTGCAGGCCATGGATTCAGGCAGGTGATGCAATGGCCCGGAATGGCTGTTGAAACTATGGGGCAAACAGGTTACTATCATAATCCTGATTTTAATATTATTATTAAAACGATAAAACATGAGGATGAAATATCGAGTTGGGCAGAAATTGTTGAAACCTGTCTCTTTAAAGGGGAAAAGTTTGACAGAAATACCCTGGTGAACCTCACAGAAAAACCCGGTTTTACATTTTATTTGGGATTAATTGACGGGCAGCCTGCGGGGACTTTGCTGTCATTTTCAGATGATCATCATATTACTGGCTTTTATATGGTCACAACAGTAGCAAAACATCGTAAGAAAGGCATTGCCAGAAGCCTTGTAAGTAAAGCTATTTTTGATGCCAGGCTTAATAAGAACCCTTATGTTGTGCTTGAATCAACACCTGAAGGATTATCTTTATATCAGCATACAGGTTTCAAAGAATACTGTAAATTTGCCATTTACTGGATGCTGGGATACTGATTTATGGATAATATGGCTTATAACAAGATTTTTGCGGTAGTCGCTGAAATCATAAAAAGGATTACCGGTAACAGTAACCTGAAAATAGACCCTTTTTTTACAGCCAATGATATTAAAAACTGGG
>JAJUGM010000488.1 GCA_029268165.1 Bacteroidota bacterium | reverse complement strand
TATTTGTATTAACTTGTCTTCATTTAGTATTTTCATGGGAACTTAGTTTTAAGTTGTTTTTAACCCTAAGTTCCCTTTTCTTTACTATTAAAATATTTAAGTTATTAACAACCTGTTAATTAATGCCCGAACTCACGTTACTGAAGTATTTGGCGGGAAAGTTTTCTATCTGTTCTCGGAAAAAGTTGGAGAACGTAAAGAAATAAAAAACAAAGAAATACTTGATGAAATAAAAGAAGAAATAAAACGACTTGAAAAACTATAGGGATTATTTTTCAGAAATGGTCATGTAATCGGAGCGCTTCACTCCTAATGACAAATCTCCTCCAAAAATAGTGTTTATTCGTTCGGATGTATTTTTTTATTCATCATCCTTGGGAGAAAATGAGCCTTTCACAACATTTGTTTTAATCCTTTGGGAATGCTTTCATAGATTTCAATGGTTGCTCTTGATTTGTTAAGAGTGTAAAAATGAATGCCCGGTGCGCCCCATTCCAGAAGCTCAATACATTGTTTTACAGAAAAATCAATACCTATCTGATATATTTTTTTTGCATCTCGGGCATTTTCTTCAATTTTTCTGCTCAGTTCTTCAGGAACAGACGCTCCTGTCATGTCAATAAATTTACGGATCTGATTGTAGCTTGTTATTGGGATTATACCGGGTATTATCCTGCAGTTAATGCCTTTTTTACGTGCAAGTTGCACAAAGTGGTAATAGGCTTCATTATCAAAAAACAGCTGAGTAATCAGAAAATCGGCACCGGACTGATATTTTATCCATAAATTACTGATGTCTTCATCTAATGAAGCCGATTCAATATGTTTTTCGGGATATGCTGCCGCTCCTATGCAAAACGGATGCAAAGCCCTTACCATGGTTATCAGATCACTGGCATGAGGAAATTCATTATTTTCAAATGAGGTCATGTGTTCCGGCGGATCACCACGCAACAGCATCAGATTTTCTATGCCTATATGAACTAAATGTTCCATGTCTGACTTAACTTTAGCTGCCGTGGCATTAACGCATGTGTAATGTGCCATGGTAGTGAGGCCTATTTTATTTTGCAGATAATCTACCAGGGTAAAGGTTCTCTCCTGTGTTGACCCCCCTGCTCCATAAGTTACCGAAACAAAAGAGGGATTAAGCTTAAGCAGTTGCCCGACATTGATACCAAAATCTACAGCTGAGATTTCATCACGCGGCGGAAAAAATTCAAAAGAAAATGTTCTTTTTGACTGGTTAAACAATTCGGTAATTTTCATGGCAGTTGGAGGCTTGGCTTTATTTATAATTGAGGTTTACTGATAATAATTTTTCGATGTTTTCAACAGAAGTGTTTTTTCGAATGGCATAGTCAATTATCTGATCTTCTGAGATATTGCCAACGAAGAAATACCTCGATTCCGGGTGGGCAAAGACCAGTCCGCTAACCGAAGCAGCAGGGTACATCGAAAAACTTTCAGTGAGCTTAATACCGGTATTTTTTTCCACGTCAAGTAAGGAGAAAAGCGTCATTTTCTCAGAATGGTCGGGACATGCCGGATAACCAAATGCAGGCCTGATGCCTTTAAAACGTTCCATGAATAATTCATCAAGGGTAAGGCTCTCGCCGGCAGCGTATCCCCATAGTTCTTTCCTTATTTTCAGGTGAATAAGCTCTGTAAAAGCTTCGGCCAGGCGGTCTGCCAGTGCTTTAATCATAATAATATGGTAATCATCGAGTTGCTTTTCAAATTCGGCTATTAATTGATCAATTCCAAGTCCTGCAGTCACAGCAAAGGCGCCAATATAATCATTTATTCCGCTGTTTTTTGGAGCAATGAAATC
>JAJUGM010000487.1 GCA_029268165.1 Bacteroidota bacterium | reverse complement strand
CATAGATATAAAATGTATCGGTAATATAGGGAACAGCCTGCCATTGGAAAGTAACATTACTTTCCTCAATTACAGCATTACTGGAAGGATAGATGTAAACCGGCTGTTCCGGAGGTGCATCGGGCATAGTAGTAAATTCCCATATTTCGCCCCGAATTGTATCAGTTTCTGTAACTTCGTCGATATGCCAGAAATACGTTTTACCTGCTTCAAGCCGGCCGGGATCAAAGAAAGATGTATCTGATGTTCCAATAAACGGGGGTATCGAATCCGTACCTAAATAAATAAGATGGGATTTTGCACCCCTGCCTGAAATCCATGTCAATTTCACATCGGTTGGCACTTTGCGCCGGAAGTTTTTTGGGGTAGGTAATATGGCCCTTTCAAGCAGGTCTGCTATTTTATTTTCAGGGTTCCACTGGTTATTAAAAGTCCATAAGCTTGTAACATCTTCAGGGTGAAGCGTATCAGAAGCCAGATGAAGATTGTCCTTATGCCATGGATAATCCCCGTTGGTTTTATGGCAGTTATAATAATAAACTCTTTTGCCCCATTGAGGTATTACAGTGTTTTCAACGTAATAAATATCCTTGTCGCGCATATTTGCCGAGAAAGAGCAATTCAGCAAATAAAATGCGGCATCTTTATGATAACGGCCTAATGCAAAATCCCTTACTCCGTCGAATCTTGAATCGGTAATTACCAGTTTGTGGTCAATTCCGCCTGAACCATCATGCCAGATACTGGCATTATTATTGTATCCGTAAAAATCACAGTCTTCAATATAGCAATATCCTCGCGGGCAAACATAGTCAACATAGCCTTCAAAGTAGCTATGGAGGTGATAAAACATGCCGCCTCCGGTATTCCAGAGGCTAAGCGTATCACCACCTGTTGCGATGATATTGCAGTTTATAATAATAACCTTTGTAACACCTGATCCTCCTCTTATGGTCATGGTATGGTCGTGGTTATTTTCCACATCAGGATATACATCGGCAAAATTATTTATTGCTGTGAGGTTGGCAAGAGTAAGGTCGGTCACTCCATCTTTGATATTGATGGTAGCTGCACCATAATCACTGGGGTTTGTTTCACGCCAAATACGTCTGAGTTCGGCCGTTACAATTCTTGTACTATCTCTGTCCTCTCCAAGTAAGGTAATAAAACTTTTTTCGATATACAGTTTTTCATTGTATGTGCCTTTTTTAATAAAAATAACATAAGGCTGAGTCAGGTTCGAAGGCGCTGCATCAATTGCTGCCTGAATGGTTGTATAATCTCCTGAGCCATCCTGGGCAACAGTAGCATTAATAGTATAATCTGCTGCGTTTAAAGCTGAACTTATTAATGTAAAACAAAGGACTAAGGAAAATCTGTTGAGTATCATATTGTTTAATAAAATTAAATATGCACTTTAACAACAATTTTTTTAACCTGTTGCGGACTGTTTACGGTAATGCCCGGTTGATGAGCGTCATGTGGAAAAAATACAGCAAAACGACCAGGAATTAAGTTAATGTATTCACCAGTAAGATCAAGGAACATAATATCTTTCTCAGGATTGTATTCCTGTGTAATTTTTGCTCCATCTGCAGAGGCATACCCAATTAATTCTTCTCCGGATAACAGCATCTGTATATCAGCATATTTCTTATGGGCCTCCCAACGTGCCTCAGAAAGTAGTTTTGTTTTATATTCACTTACTATTATATAGACTTCATCTCCGTCAATAAAATGCTTTCCGTTTTCAAGTTTATAGATATTTTCATTTATAAGAAATTCAAATGCTTTATTGAAATTTTTACTTAAGTTTTTATATATGTCACAATGAATTAACTGATCAAGATATAGCAATGACTGTTTG
>JAJUGM010000486.1 GCA_029268165.1 Bacteroidota bacterium | reverse complement strand
GAAAGGATTTCTTACAGTAAGGATTGACGGCGTGTTGACAGAAATTAAACACGGGATGAAGGTTGACCGTTATAAAACACATTTTATTGAAATTGTCATTGATAAGCTTGAAGTGTCTCAACAGGATAAAGCCCGGCTGAAAAACTCTGTTTCACTGGCTATGCAGCATGGCAGAGGGAATATTATAATACTTGAATCTGACGGCAAAAACCTCCGTTATTTCAGCCGTCAGTTAATGTGCCCTTCAACAGGCATTTCATATAATGAACCTGCACCGCATACATTTTCGTTTAACTCGCCTCAGGGCGCTTGTATGCGTTGTAACGGGCTTGGCACTGTTAACGAAGTGGATATCAGCAAAGTAATCCCAAATCCCGAATTAAGCATCAAAAAGGGCGGTATTCAACCATTAGGACCCTATAAGAATTCTCTCATCTTCTGGCAACTCGAAGCCATTGCTAATAAATATCACTTTACCCTGAATACGCCTATTAAAGAAATTGCTGAAGATGCTTTAAATGTGATTCTTTATGGCTCGGAAGAAACCTTTAAGCTTGAAAACACTCCACTGGGTCTTGGTTCAAATTATTTTCTAAGCTTTGAGGGAATTATAAATTATATTTCAAATCATCAAGATATTGATGACAGCGAAAACAACAAATGGGCACAACAGTTTGTACGGAAGGTAGAGTGTCCCGAATGCCGTGGAGCACGGCTTAAAAAGGAAGCATTATTTTTCCGTATCCATGATAAGAACATAGCTGAACTGTCATCAATGGAGATTTCAGCATTATATAGCTGGTTCAGCAAAGTGCATCAATATCTTTCAGAACGCCAATTAAAAATCGGTTCTGAAATAATCAAAGAACTGAATAACCGCATCAAATTTCTGCTGGACGTAGGGCTTGAATACCTTACCCTGAATCGCCCTGCAGCCAGCCTTTCAGGAGGAGAAAGCCAGCGTATCAGACTGGCAACACAGATTGGTTCACAACTGGTAAATGTATGTTATATTCTTGATGAGCCAAGTATAGGATTACACCAGCGCGACAACCGTCGGCTTATACATGCTTTAAAGGAACTGAGGGACTCAGGCAATACAGTTATTGTAGTTGAACATGACAGGGAAATGATCCTGAATGCAGATTATATTGTTGACCTTGGCCCTTTTGCCGGCCGTCTTGGCGGTGAAGTATGTGCAACCGGCACCCCTTCGGAAGTTATGAAAAGCAATACACTAACAGCCCAATACCTTAATCGCATAAAACGTATTGAAGTGCCTGCATTCCGCAGAAAAGGAAAAGGAAAGTCACTTGTACTAAAAGGCGCTTCTGGTAATAACCTGAAAAAAATCGACGTTGAATTTCCGCTGGGTAAGTTTATTTGTATCACAGGGGTATCGGGAAGCGGAAAATCAACCCTTGTATATGATACACTATATCCGATCCTGAGCCGGCATTTTTACAAGTCGTCACTTGAACCATTGCCTTACGAAGCAATTGAAGGTATCAGCCTGATTGATAAAGTTATTGAAGTTGACCAGTCACCTCTGGGCCGCACTCCACGCTCAAACCCGGCTACCTATACAGGTGTTTTTTCTGAAATCCGCAAATTGTTTGAACAGACCCGCGAAGCAAAAATACGAGGATACAAAGCCGGCAGATTTTCATTCAATGTAAAGGGAGGACGCTGTGAAGCGTGTCAGGGTGCAGGCGTCCAGACTATTGAAATGAATTTTCTGCCCGACGTTTATGTTGAATGCAGCGTTTGTAACGGCCGGCGATACAACCGCGAAACCCTTGAAGTGCGTTATAAAGGCAAAAACATAAGTGATATACTCGATCTGACCATCCACCAGGCTGTTGAATTCTTTGAAAACATCCCTGCAATCCATAATAAACTTGTTACACT
>JAJUGM010000485.1 GCA_029268165.1 Bacteroidota bacterium | reverse complement strand
GTGTTTATTGCCCAGTTGCCGGTTTCCATAGGCCTTGAATATGGCCTTAACTTCAAATGGACTAATGAAGGCAAAACAAAAGTTGTTGAAGAAACAGAAACTGATTCTCAGGAATATTATTTTGAAACAAATAATCCGGGTGTTGAATACAGTAAATTATCGGTTTGCGAATTTGGTATCAATACCAACAACAATGTCCGCATTGTATTAAATATTTATTTTGGCCAGTAAAACAATACCTGATATGAAGAATATTAAAATGATAATCCCTCTGCTATTAATTCTTTTTTTAATGGGGTCATGCACGGTTTATCAGGCATCGGTCCCCAAGGCAAATGTTCAGGCACAGGTTAATGTAAGCCTCAGTGACCTTGAATATATCAAAGATGCTACAGGCACTGCAAAGCAATCGTACGTGATTGGTTTGCCTGTTGGCGGAGATAAATACAAACAGGCTTCCGTATCAAGTATTGGCGACGGCCTGGTAAATGTATATCTGCGAAACCGCGGCTATAACAGTGCCCTCTTCAATGCCCTTAAATCAGTACCCGATGCTGATTTTGTGCTACCTGTTTCACTTGAAGTAATTTCTGACAGGATGTTTCTGGGCCGTGAAGATTCTATTATTGTAAAAGTAAAAGCTTTCAAACTTAAAGTTCAGTAAGTAAAAATTTTTCTTTTTTTATAAAGTAACCTGTATTATTATTGCAGGTTACTTTATTTTTGTATTGATTTAAAAATACTATATAAAATCCACATGTTGCAGAAAACATAAATATTAATAATTAAATCAGCAACATGTGATCCCGGAAGCTTTCGGGGCTATTATATCTTTTAATTATAAATTACATTATGATGAAAAGCCGCCTGTTATATTTGTTTGCATTTGCCGCCATCATGCTGTTTGCCTGCGGGGATAAGAAAACCGAGAAACCATTTATTATCATTTACCCCGAAGAGATGATCATCCAGGCATATAACAACGAAAAAATGGTTTTTAATATAAAGGTATTGTCTGACTATACCCTTACCCGGTTTATCATCACAAAGAAATATGCAGGCGAGCAGGAAATCACTCTTCTTGATTCAGCGTTATATATTAAAAACTTTAGCTACCAGTGGGCTTTTCATACTCCGGCTGATAATACAGAAGACCTTTATATTTATTTCAAGGCAATTAATGAAAACGGTTACCAGACAACAATGGGAAGAACCCTGAGGTTTTACGGCAACAAGTTCCAGGAATATACCGGGCTAAAGATGTACAGTGCCAATAGCGGTAATGCTGCGGCATTTGATTTGTCGAACCTTGTTGCTGTGCCGCTTTCAGCTGATTCTTTGCAGCGCGACCTTCAGGAATATCAGGCAGATACTGCCTATACTCATTTATCGTATAAATGGGTATCGCCTTCAAAGTGCCAGTTTGTCAAATTTAACGATTACGATTATGGTAACGCCTCAAACATCACTGCCAGAAGCGCATTTGAAGCCGGGATTAAACTTACCGAAATTGCCAATATACAACTCAACGATATTTATATTGTTAAAGTGCCAAGGCTGGCTCCTGAGGAAGTATATGTAGTGGTAAAAATAACCAACCTTATTGATTACGATGGCAAAGCAAATGATTTCTATGAGTTTTCGGTAAAGAAATGAAGATAGGAATAATGGTAATTTGCTGAAATGCTCATATTAGTTGTGTGACTGATTTGATTTTTCGGGTACCCGCTTTTTATATACCTTAAATCTTAAGATGTAGATTTTCAGGAGTTTATTTTATTGTAAGCATTAATTACAACCAAATGCGATGACTATAAAAAAAATACATCCTTATGAAATAAATTTGATGAATTTTTTGAGGAGATTCGCCGTTAATAGCGAAGCGAACCGATGACTTTGCTTGGTTTAATAGTAGACCAAATTAAAATCCATGGCGCACCGGTTG
>JAJUGM010000484.1 GCA_029268165.1 Bacteroidota bacterium | reverse complement strand
ATTTTTTATATAGAATACATTACTCGTGCAGCCGGGTGTAAACAATTGTTCGTTATGCATATTCACGTAATTGCCGTGAACAGCATTATAATAAAGATAATAGAAGGCAGGATTGGTATTCTCAAACGAGTGATATCCGAAATAATAAGAGTGCTCCCTGCCTGCAACCGTTGTAAAATCAACATATACAGCACTATCAACCAGTGGCTTCATGGCCAAATTACCAAGCATTTTGCCTGATGTAAGTAAATTGGCCCCTCTGAGCACCCAGTCGTTTTTATTTAACATAATAAACAGTCTTTTCTGAAATTTCAGTTGAGACAATACTTCTCCGTGCTCTTTTGTCCTTATAGCCGGAGCATTCATAACAATATTGTCAATAAACGGCTCCTGCAGGTATTGTGCATCGCCGCAAACAACAAGGTAACTGATAAAATAATTACCCAGGCTATGTGCCAGTATGCTGAAATGCTGATTATCTGGCATATATTCTTTTTTATATTCCCTGATTTGCAGGAGGAGATTATAAAAGTTATCAGTACACCGACGTACCCGGGCAAGGGAAAGGTTAAAATCGCTGTTCTTTGATGGCCAGTCAAATAAAACCAAAGACACACCATAACGTTTCTGAACCTGAAATGCACGATTTAGCGCCATGGGCAATGTTTTTCCATGGCCTTCAATAAACAGAAGAATATCCCTGCCGTTATCAATAGCCTGCATACCCTCAGTAAAGGAATTCACAAAAGAAAAAAACCATTGCCTGCCATCACACGCACCAACAATATATGATACTATACGGAAATTGGCAATATCATTGGGGAAAGTTTCATTCTCCCTGGCATCTGGCAAATACGGCCTGTTAGTGATAATAAAAATTTTTTCAAGCCCGGCGGGAATTTCATCTTTAGTGACAATAATTTTATCCCATCCGGGTGTGGTTTCACAAAATATTTCCTGATTATTCTGACCGGCAACAATATATGGCCAGAGCCATGATATGATTAAAATAAGACTTTTGTTCATAGAATAATATAAAAGTTAACCTTTTACCAGTGTACCTACTTTTTCTCCCTGAATTATTTTAAGCAGGTTTCCTTTAGCATTCATATCAAATACAATTATGGGAAGATTGTTTTCCCTGCAAAATGTAAAAGCTGTGAGGTCCATTATTTTAAGCCCCCGCTGGTAAGCTTCCTGAAAAGTAATTTCATTAAACTTAACTGCTGTCATATCTTTTTCTGGGTCAGCCGTGTAGATGCCATCCACACGGGTACCTTTTAACAATACCTCAGCATTCATTTCAACACCGCGGAGGGCAGCAGCAGTATCAGTAGTAAAAAAGGGATTTCCT
Organism: Bacteroidota bacterium; assembly: GCA_029268165.1. Classification (GTDB taxonomy): domain Bacteria; phylum Bacteroidota; class Bacteroidia; order Bacteroidales; family UBA10428; genus UBA5072. Next base: position 638 of record JAJUGM010000484.1, on the reverse strand, counting down.
GTTCCGAAGGTAAAAATAACCGCAAAACCCTGTGAAAGCAACTGATGGGTTAATGTCCGTGTATATCGCTCAGCTACAGGCAGCATTTCGATAGCTGTTAATATTCTGGCTTTTCCGCCTATATTCCTTATGAATGTCTGTAAAGCCAATCCATTGATTACAGTTGCAAGCATACCCATATAATCGCCTGAAATGCGATCAAATCCGGTATTAACACCTGTCAATCCTCTGAATATATTCCCCCCTCCAATGACGATGCCTACCTGCACGCCCATATCCTGAATCTCTTTGATCTGCACTGCATATTCATTAAGTATATTTTCATCGAATCCATATCCTTTCTCACCCATGAGCGCTTCACCACTGAGTTTGAGTAATACCCTGTTGTATTTTAAAGACATAATTATTAAATTTAATTTGCATAAAGCTATAACAAAACCTTTAAAGAAGGTGCAGGTAAAATAAAATTAATATCAAACAATCTTAAACCGGCACTAATTGCTTGTATATCTTTTTTTTAATAGCAACTTGTTATATTTTTATCTGAAATGGTCTGATATTTGTAATAAAAATAAACGTTTTAATTAAAACTAATTTTTAAAAATATCGTAACTTTAAATCTAACTTGATAATATGCT
>JAJUGM010000483.1 GCA_029268165.1 Bacteroidota bacterium | reverse complement strand
AATCGTTCTTCAATGTAAATATTTTTGGAATAGGAATTTATAATAACGATAAGAAATGCCTGGTTTTTTCAAATTTTACAGAAGAAGGTGAGGAATTACCCGAGTTCATCAGTAGCCTGGACGATAAAACCAGCATGGGAATTTTTTGCTTTAATAAAGATGAATTGATATTATGTAATGATTTTGAAAATGAATACAAAAAATATATTTCAAACCTGAATTTAAGAACAAGTAAAATCCCAAAATCAGTAATTTATTTACCGTTGAAAAACAATAACCGGAAAATAGGAGTTTTTACACTACAGAGTTACACCAAAAATGCTTTCTCAGAGGATATTATTCCGACCATTGAATCACTTGCATCGTATGTGGCAATTGCGCTTGATAATGCTGAAGCGTATGAAATTGTAAAAAAGCAAAACGAGAAACTAGAAAAAAGCAAGGAATATCTTGAACACCTCGTACAGGAGCGGACTCGTGATCTTGAAAAGGCAAAGAATAAAGCAGAGGAAAGCGACAGGCTTAAGTCGGCATTTCTGGCAAACATGTCGCACGAAATCAGGACTCCGTTGAATGCCATTGTCGGTTTTGCCGGATTATTGAATGACACTGGTAATACACCTGAAGAAATAGCAAAGTACAAGCAGATTATAAATAAAAGCAGCGCCAATTTATTACAACTGATTAATGATATTATTGATTTCTCAAAAATTGAATCTGGGCAGCTTGAACTTTATATTTCGGATGTAAATATTTATGAAATCCTTAAAGAAATATATATATCTTTTAAAGAAGATATGAAAAGGCATGTTTTATCTGATCAACAGAATGTTGAAATAAAGCTTGTGCTTAACAACACAGGCCATGCTTTTCTTAAAACTGATGCCTTAAGGTTACAGCAAATATTTAACAACCTGCTCAATAATGCCATCAAGTTTACACACGAAGGTTATATTGAATTTGGCATTAAAGAGATTATTGAAGGCAGGGAGGTATTATTCTATGTCAAAGACACCGGTATAGGAATTGATAAAAAGTATCAGCAAAAAATATTTGACCGTTTTTTCAAAATAGAAGACAACAAAAATGTATTATATCGTGGCACAGGTCTCGGTCTGGCCATAACAAAACACCTGGTCGAAACACTGGGTGGTAAAATATGGGTGGAGTCGGAACCTAATAAAGGGTCAACCTTTCTTTTCAGTATCCCCTGTCAGCCTTGAAAAAACAAACAACTCAAAATGCATGAATAATACCCATAAAATCAGTAGCAGTGAGGGAGGCACCTCCAATCAGACCACCATCAACATCGGGATTTGCAAAAAGTTCTTTTGCATTCGACGGTTTGCAACTTCCTCCGTACAATACAGATAGGTTATCTGCTATTTTTTTACCATACCTTTCCGCAACAAAATCCCTTATCATCTTATGCATTTCCTGTGCCTGTTGTGGTGTTGCATTTATGCCGGTTCCTATAGCCCAGACCGGTTCGTAAGCAATGACTATTTTACTGAAATCCTGTTCAGAAAGGTCAAATAATCCGTTCTTAATTTGCGTTTTAACAACCTGTATATGCTTCCCTGCTTCTCTTTCGGGTAACGTTTCACCGCAGCAAAATATTGGTATCAGATCATTAGCAAGGGCAAGTTTTACTTTTTTATTAAGTACCTGATCTGTTTCATGATAAAAGGAACGGCGTTCGGAATGGCCAATGATCACATATTCTGCACCGGTTGACCTGATCATGGCTGCTGATACTTCACCGGTATACGCTCCCGAAGGCTCATCGGCACAATTCTGAGCCCCAAGGTGAAGCATGTCCTTGGTAATGACCTTGCTCACTTCTGTTAAATGTATAAAAGGTGTGCATAACACAACAACTATACCATCCTCACTAACTTGCCGGTTAATGGTTCTTGCAAGTTCAATGCCCTCCTGCAAGGTTTTATTCATTTTCCAGTTACCGGCTACTATTTTTTTCCTCATGATGTTT
>JAJUGM010000482.1 GCA_029268165.1 Bacteroidota bacterium | reverse complement strand
TGGAACTCCGCTTATTCATGTCTCTCATCAGCTTATGCCTGCCTGGCAGGAAAACCTGAAAACTGCTATTGATTACATCGGCGCCACACTTGCTCTGCTGATTTCCTCGCCCATAATGCTTTTTCTGGCCATTGGTGTTAAATTATCGTCAAGAGGGCCGATATTCTATAGCCATGAACGGATAGGCCGTTACGGAAAGCCTTTTACAATATATAAATTCAGGTCGATGTACATGAATGCAGAAAAAAACGGACCTGAATTATCTTCAAGAAACGACGAACGCATTACTCCGTTCGGGCGATTTATGCGAAGAGCAAGGCTCGATGAAATTCCTAATTTCATTAACGTGCTCAAAGGAGAAATGTCACTGGTAGGACCAAGGCCTGAACGCAAATACTTTATTGACCAGATTGTTAAAAAAGCGCCCCACTATGTTCACCTGCTCAAAGTTAAACCCGGTATCACATCATGGGGACAGGTAAAATACGGATATGCTGAAAATGTTGATCAGATGATTGAAAGGCTGAAATATGACCTGATTTACCTCGACAACATGTCATTGTTTGTTGATCTCAAAATCATCATATATACCCTGTTAACCATTATCAAACGTACCGGAATATGATGGTTTGTTCAATGGAAACTTATGCATAGGAAGGTAAACAGGGCCTTCAGATTTTAAAATGCTTTCATAAAAAATAATTTCAGTAATCGTAACCATACCAAAAGAGGTATTTTTATACTTTTCTATCAGATTACCCAGATTCTTTATCTGTTTAATTTCTTTTATTCTCGCAATGGTTAAATGGGGCGAGAATTCTTTGTTATCAGATTCAAAACCAAACTTTTGTGTAGCTTCATTGATGCATTTTACTGCCTTTATCAGTGTTTCACATGGCTTAAATCCGATCCAAAGTATACGTGGATTATTCAGGCTTTTAAATAAACCAAGTGAAAACAAATGTAAATTCATACCAGGCAACTGCATTATTTTATCCGAAATATCAACGATTATCGGCTGAATAATTTCTTCAGGTGTATCACCCAGAAATTTTAATGTCAGGTGCCACTGGTTGTCAGGAACCCATTTGATTTTTTCATGATGCAGGACATCCTTAATTTCCTGAATATTGGATTGTAAATTTTTTTCAGGATGAATATCAACGGCAATAAAAGTTCTTTTCATCTTTTATGTAATTTAGTCAATAAATATAAAAAGATATGGGAACATCAAAAAAATTTGCCGTCATACTCTCCGGATGCGGGGTATTTGACGGATCGGAAATTCATGAAGCCGTTCTCACCATGTATGCCATAGTAAAAAATGACTGCACGTATGAAATTTTTGCACCTGACCGGCCGCAGCATCATGTTATTAATCACTGTACAAGGCAGGTAACAGGTGAAACAAGAAATGTACTTACTGAGGCAGCGCGTATAGCCAGGGGCAGAATCAAACCCCTTACCAGCTTCAGAGCAGATGAATTTGATGGCCTTATTTTTCCGGGTGGTTTTGGCGCAGCTAAAAACCTGTCAGATTACAATGACAAAGGATACCGGATGACTGTAATTCAGGAAGTAGCTGATGTTATTCAGGAAATGGCATCAAAGCAGAAGCCGATAGGGGCATTATGTATAGCTCCGGTTTTACTGGCCAGAGTGTTGGGTAAAGTAGAGGTAACTATCGGCAATGATACAGAAACAGCCAGTGATATTGAAAAAATGGGAGCAAAACATCATAAAACAATGCACGGACAAGTAATTGTAGATAATCGCTTTAGAGTGGTAACAACCCCCTGTTATATGCTCGATGCCAATATTGTGCAGATTGCTGAAGGAGCCGAAAATGTAGTAAAAGAAATGTTAAAACTCATGGTTTAAGGCTTAATGGACAAAATTAATGCTCAAATATAGTTCAAGAGCAATAAATTTATAGCTTTGGTGAATTTGAAAGATATGAATAAAAAATTTGCATTTATTGTGGTTCAAAAAGAACTAAAAAAATGGTACCAATAATGGCA
>JAJUGM010000481.1 GCA_029268165.1 Bacteroidota bacterium | reverse complement strand
TTGTTCTTATCGCATCTTTGTTTGATGCCCTGAAACCACAATACCGGCAATTGTTCATACATTTATTACCGATGTATAAAGGTGCAAACAACACAATACGGTTGCCATAAACCGATTCTTTCAGCTGCCTTGCACCTTCTTTTATTTCTTCAACTAAAGTGGGATCATCTGCTTTCAGCAGTATGGCTGTGTCAGCAAGTGAAAGCCGTTGCTTACCAAGTGATTTGGCTATAATATCCCTCACGGCCGATTTATCAGAGGGAGCATTGAATAAATAATTCTCAATTTCATGCACGTCAATAAACGGCTGCGTAGGTGCATCCGGAATCCTGTATTTTTCAGGTGTAAACATCATATTTTCTTACTTTAAATCTTATTCTTTGGCAAACACCGATCGAGCGGTAATGCCTTTTAGCCTGCCCAGTTGACCTGTTAGTGCACTGAATTCCTCATTAGTGCCTTCAACAACAATTGAAATGACATTCAATCCTCTGTTTCTTACAGGAATCCCCTGACGCCCGATAATAATATCAGCATGGTCTGAAAGAATTTCATTCAGCCGCCGGACGTTGTCTTTGTCTTTTACAATGATGAGTATAGCTCCGATTCTCTTCTCCATAAGAAATACTTCAGGGTCAGAAATTCAATTCAGGGTCTTTGTTGAAGTTATGCCACCGCAACGCAGACTAATGAATTTATCCCAATAATTACATCAGAATAATTTCTAATGCAATGCGATTAAGAAAAATCAACTTTTCCGGTTCTGCTGACGCTGCAGCAGAAAAGTAATTTTTCTTTATCAGGAAATCCATTGGTTCGCTCTTTCTGAGAGTTCCCAATGAATAATTGGGTTTATAAAAATTAATGATGATGCAAAGATAAAAAAAGTTTTGTTATTTTTATAACAATAAAAACAGATTATTCTTCTACGAGTAATAATTTTTTTACTTTTTCAAGTAAAACTTCAGCATTAATGGGTTTTGAAATATAATCATTACACCCTGCTTCTATGGCTTTTTGTCTGTCTTCATTAAACGAAAAAGCAGTCTGGGCAATGATGATTACCTTACGATCAAGTTCCCTTATTTTTCTTGCTGCGGTCAAACCGTCCATGACAGGCAGCTTGATATCCAAAAGAATAAGGTCGAAATCATTGCTGTTTTTATATAAATCAATTGCTTCTGCTCCTGTTTTTACCCGGGTTATTTTTTTACAAAAATCGCCCAGTACGATGGAAAGATATTCAAAAACAATATCATCATCTTCCGCGACCATTACATTTATCTTTCTGAATGATAACGGTTTCGGAGATACAACCTGGTTATCGTGGTTTATTTTCACTTCTGATCCTTTATAATAGGGCAAGGTAAAGCGGAATTCAGTACCTTGTTCAGGTGCTGAATATTCCAGCCAGATGTCGCCACCAAGCATTTCAACATAAGCCTTTGATATGGAAAGCCCAAGACCCGAGCCTTCATACATACGGGTATAGCCCGATTCTTCCTGAACAAAGCGCTGAAACAATTTTTTCTGAAATTCCGGCGAAATGCCTTTGCCGGTGTCCTTCACATAAAAAGTAATTTCTTTTTCGCTGAGCCAATAACCAAAATCTATACTTCCTTCATGGGTAAATTTTAAAGCATTTTTAATCAGGTTGGTCAATACAGCATGCAGTTTAATGTCATCAGTTCTGATTAGAGCCTCATTTATTGGCAATGAGGGATTAGCCGTAAGTTTTATTCCTTTTAACCAGGCCTCGTTACCAAAAACATCGCAGAGTTCTGCCAGTAGTTTATTAATATTTGTGTTTGAATAGTAAACCTTTACTTCACCAGCTTCAATTCTTGATATATTGATAAGATCATTCAGTGTATTAAGCATTCTTTGCCCGCTTTTTTCAATGAGTTCAACATATTTTTCCTTTTTCATGTTGCTTAAGTCGGGCTTCTTCAGGAGTCCTGTAAATCCTAAAATACTGTTCATGGGTGTGCGTATTTCATGGCTCATATTAGCCAGAAAAGCC
>JAJUGM010000480.1 GCA_029268165.1 Bacteroidota bacterium | reverse complement strand
GGCTGAAATATCTTATGCTTATCAGAATGCCGATAATTATGAACATGAGGCAGAACAGCTTTCAATAAGTCAATATTACCGTAAAGCATTGATAATAATTGTTATGAGCCGTATTGTAAAAAATTTTATCAATGGCCAGCCTCCTATGAATGCAGTTCAGTTGTCAGAACAGCTTGAGATACCGGTGCGACTGGTAAGGGATATCCTTTATGATCTGGTGGGCGCAAAAATGCTTTCGGAAGTAATAACGCATGATATTAAAGAAATTGCCTATCAGCCTGCAATGGATTCAAGTCTGCTTACTGTTAATTATATATTTGATTTACTTGATAAAAAAGGAAGCGAACCTGCCTTTATTGGCGACTCAAAAGAATTAAGAAAGGTAACCGGAATCATCGACTCATATTATGAAAAGTTTAAGAATTCGCCTGACAATATGCTATTGCGGGATATAAAATTGTGAAAACCGGTTATAGAATATCATTTATCGTACCTGGGTTAATAGAAGCTGGAATAAAAAAAAGAAATAAACACCTCCTGGCCCTTCCCTGCCCTTTTTGGGTTAAAAAAAATTATTACCACAGAGATTTACAGATTATTTTTCACAATGTTGAATATATAAATTGAGCAAATCGTAGTCATATTTCTCAAGATAACCAAGCATCATAGCTTTGAAGAGGGAATTGCATGCCTTGTCCGGTTCACCCTGCCTCATGTAGATTAATCCGGATAATTTATGCGCAACAGGCTCGGAAGGATACAGAGCGATAGCCTTACGAACATTTGCCAGTGCACTTTCATAATCCTGATTATTCAGAAAGGCCTCTGCAAGCAGATTAAAGGATGAAAAGTCGTTGGGTTTCAGTGCTGCATTTTTTTCAAATGCTTCAATGGCATCAGGAAATTCACCTCTCTCCATGCATATTTTCCCGGTTAATTCGTATGCCCGGGCAAAATCAGGTTGTATATCCAGCATTTCCTTAACAAACATAAGCGCATGATCAAATTGCCTGAGGCGAAAATATGTATTTGCCTGTGCCATAAGAAGATCAACTGATTTCTCACCCAATTTTTCAGCCGATTTATAGTCTTCAAGAGCTTCGGGATATTGTGCCATCTCAAAATAGGCATTACCACGCTGAAAATATGCTTCATAAAGTAATCTGCTGTCGGTACTGTTTTTAATTGTTTTCCCGAATAATACAATTGCTCCGCCATAGCTTTTTGTGGCCATACAGACTTTGCCACGAAGAAGATAAATTCTGGGATCATTGGTACTGTAATTGCCTGCTGTATAACAATCCTTGATTACCAGATCATATTTCTCCTGGTTGAAATATATTGATGCTCTGTGAATACGGTAATCAGCCTTCATGGAGTCCAAAGAGATGGCCCGGTTAATCATCTCAAGCGCCTGAGGATAATTACCATGAGCATATTGCTCAATGCTTTGTTTATATAAGGTTTCAGAATCCTGGGCAGCAATAAAATAAAAGAAACTGCCTGCCAGACAGCCCAATAACCAGATAGAACGCTTGATGAACAGCAACATAACTGAAAACTAATTAATTACAAACTGATAATCATATATTATACCTCCAGAATATATTTTAACAACATACCGGCCTTTGGGAAGCTTAGTCAATGAGTATTTCTTGACAATATTCAGGTCGTTAATATCTCTTTCTTCAAATACAACATCATTATCATTTTCTATAAAAATATTCACTGAATTCTGTTTAACATTGTAATATCGCACCAACAATGTATTGTTTTCCAGGAAATTGAATACAGGAATTGACTCTGCCTCTTTAGGGACGATTTTAGCTGTGCTGTTTTCAATTGTAAATTTTTTTTCTGAAGAAAAATTAGGCCCGCTAACCACTACTTTGTATTCACCATCAGGCAATGCATTTAAATCGACCAACTGAAAAAAATTTTTATTGCCGGCAACATTCTTCATAAAAAACACTTCGGCATTTTTGTTCTTGATTTCCACAGTAAGTGTATGGTTGCTAACGTTAATCACCCCCAGGCGTCCTAT
>JAJUGM010000479.1 GCA_029268165.1 Bacteroidota bacterium | reverse complement strand
GATTCCTGCAGAAATGCAGGTAAGCATATCTCGATAATACGGGAAAAGATGGTCAGTTGTACGGTCAAATACCTGCCCGATAGCAAGCTGTATACCGTCATGCCCTGCATACGGAGCGTGGTATGACCAACCAATAGCTTGCTTAAGGTAATTTGGTGCGCGGTCATCGAGTACCCGGCCAAGTACCATTAAATAAAACCAATGCGCAAGCGTTTCTTTCTCAGTTTTCTTAATACTATATCTTACAGGAATATCCATTATTGAATTTTTTTATAAATTAAATTTCACGATTCATGTCGAAACTTTCAAGTATATCGGCAATATGCCTGAGGAATGCACCTCCTAATGCTCCATCGATGATACGATGATCATATGAAAGTGATAAAACCATTTTATGCCTTATGGCAATAGCATCACCCGTTGGAGTTTCAATTACAGCAGGCTTTTTTTCAATCATTCCTGTAGCCAGTATGGCTACCTGCGGCTGATTGATTACGGGTGTTCCTGCAGTATTCCTGAATGTACCAAAATTGGTGATTGTAAAAGTGCCACCCTGAATGTCATCAGGTTCCAATTTGTTCGAACGCGCTTCTTCTGCCAGTCTGTTCATTTCTGCTGTCAGGCCTAAAAGGTTTTTTTGATCGGCATTACGTATAACAGGTACAATAAGATTCCCAGTAGGTAATGCAACAGCTATACCAATATTTATGTTTTTCCTGATAATAATTTTGTCTCCGTCAACTGATGCGTTGACTCCTGGATACTCTTTAAGTGCTTTTGCTACCGCTTCAATAAACACAGGCATAAAGGTAAGTTTCTGTTTTTCACGTTTAAGGAATTCATCCTTTACTTTTTCTCTCCATAATACAAGCGAAGTAACATCTGCTTCAATGAAGTTTGTTACATGCGCAGAAGTCTGTTTTGATAAAACCATATGCTCGGCAATCATTTTCCGGATACGGTCCATTTCTATGATTTCATCACCGGGCATTAAGGATATTTTCACCTGAGGTGAGCCAATATTTTTTAAGGTTTCTTTTTCAACAGCAGGTACAATTTTTTTGCTCCGCTCTTTCAGGTATGACAAAATATCTTCTTTTTTTACTCTGCCATTTCTGCCTGTGCCTTTAAGACTCTCAAGTTCTTCTAAAGTTATGTTTTCTTTCCGGGCAATGCTCTTAACGAGTGGTGAATAAAACCTGCCCGATGATGTACTCTTAATGTGTTTTTCATCTGGCACACCTGTAAGCACAGCATTAACCTGGTGTTCTTTTGATGATACATTGATTTCATCAGATGATTTATTTGATATTTCTGCAGCGGATCCTTCCAGATTGATAATTGCAATAACTTCTCCAACAGGAACTTTTGCACCTTCAGGGAAAAGAATTTCTGACAATATGCCTGCCACCGGTGAAGGTATTTCCGAGTCAACTTTATCTGTTGCTATTTCAAGAAGCACATCATCTTCTTCAACAACTTCTCCCGGTTGTTTTAACCATCTAGTAATGATGGCTTCCTGAACGCTTTCGCCCATTTTGGGCATTATAATTTTAAAATCCGCCATATTGCAATTATTTATAATTAAATCTGGTTTATTTTCGATACCAGTAAAATGAATGTTAATGTTACTGAAAATAATTTACGAAATTTTCTCCATTCTAAATTATATTTTTAGTAAACTTCGAATGTATCGCTTTAATAACAAATATATGATAAATAGAGTTCAAATATTTTTATGCTCCTTATTCATGTTTTCATTTGAAACATTTTACGGACAACATCTTACAATAGATACGGTTAATTATAATAACTATGGATGGCAGGCCCTTGTAATTGAAAATGGTTATATTAAACTTGCCGTATTTCCTGAAATAGGCGGAAGAGTTTTATATTATGGATTTCCTGACGATGAATACATGTGGATTAACCCTGAGCAATTAGGAAAAATGTATGACCCTGCGACACAATTATATGGCCCATGGAATGGCTCGTCAGGGTATGGGGGATACAAAGTCTGGCCTGCACCTCAAAGCAAATGGAACTGGCCGCCACCTC
>JAJUGM010000478.1 GCA_029268165.1 Bacteroidota bacterium | reverse complement strand
CTTTTGCTCCCAAAGTATTTTGCTTCGGTTATAGGCTAATTTTGCCTGCTCATACCTCGATTCTACCTGCATAAGCATAGCTTTGCTGTTGGCCAGATTTGCCCTGGCGCCGTTTAATGCAGCAGTCGCCCTGTCACGGGCCGAAATATATATGTCAGGCTTTATTTTAAGCAAAAACTGTCCCTTTTTTACCGCATCCCCATCTTTAATGGCCAACTCTACAATCTCACCTGAAACATCAGGTGTAATTTTTACTTCTGTCTCAGGTTCAATTTTACCATTAGCAGTAATAATTTCTGTAATATTTCTTCGTGTAACCGGTTCAGTAGTTACTTCATATAACACTGAATTACCAAACCATCCTGCCTTTTTGCCAACTATTATTATAATAATAAATACAACAACAAGTAATGACAGGTATATTAAAACCTTTTTGGTATTCATTTAATTCAATATATTGATTTATTCTGTAAAATTAGAATTTGATTGATAATATTGAAACAAAGCTGCCTGTTTTTTCAATAAAATTATTTTAAATTGTCCGGTCATTTCAATGATTACTTTGGTAATGAAGGAACAAGATACTAAGCAGATAGTAATAAAAATTGATGGCATTGGAAACGTGCATTTTGTAAGGAGTTACCATTCAAAATACATTCGTATAAGTATTAAACCCTTTGAAGGGATTAAAGTAACTGTACCGGTATTTGTATCAGTTGACACAGCCAGAAAATTTCTTGAAGAAAAAAAAGACTGGGTTGTAAAGCATACCCAAAAAATAGCTGAAAAAGAAAAAAATACAACAATATTTTTAACGGACACTTCATTCAAAACGCGTGATCATAAATTATCCATTCAGACACACCAGAAAAAAACCATTCAAATAATTATTAAGTCAGGTCTTATTTATATTTTTTATCCCTCATTTGCCGACATTCGTGATGAGAGAATACAGCGAGCCATCCGGAAAGGTATTCTTGAAGCATGGAGGATTGAGGCTAATAAATATCTTCCACAAAGAGTAAAGGAACTGGCAAATAGATATGGATTCTCATTTAACCGACTCATGTTCAGAAATAACAGAACCCGCTGGGGAAGCTGCTCACGCGAAAACAACATAAGCCTGAATATTCAGCTCATGAGGCTTCCTCAACATCTAGCTGATTACGTTATATTGCATGAACTCACGCACACCGTTCATAAAAATCACAGTGCAAATTTCTGGCAACTGCTTGATAAAGTTACAGGTAATGCTAAAAAACTGGATAAAGAACTTAATAACTACCGGCTTGAAATCTGGTAAAAATACCTTTCAGATTTTTAGTACTTATATAGGTCAGATTATTTAAAAACCATGCAATAATTCCGTTTTTTATCAGATTGCTCAATATTTAGTCTTTTAGTTCTATATATATCTTTGCACTTTTTCTTAACAACTCTTTTATCCCAATTATTGCATTAGAAAAATTTCTAATGCAATGCGATTAAGAAAAACCAACTTTACCGTTTTGCTGGCGTTGCATCAGAAAAGCGATTTTTCTTAATCGGGAAATTCATTGGTCCGCTCTTTCTGAGAGCTCCCATTGAATAATCTGGATTTATTCTATATTCACCAAAAACATCCGTTATTTCTTTCACATATTTTTCATTTAACCGGTAATAAAAACCCGCCTAATATTCATTCACGCAAAAATACTGCTTATCAGTATGAAAACAAAGTTTTTTATGCATTATGATGAGTACGCTACCGCTAATAATCGTAAATATTACACTTATTACATGAATGTATATATTTAATATTCAATATTTTTGTTTTCTCTGCCGATTGGTTAGATGGAATTTTTCAAGTTAAAAAATAAGCATTATTTTCGCATATGTAAATGCTTTTTATACTGATAATTGGAACATTAACCTAAAAACGACGTATAAAATAATAATAATTAAGACACTTTGCCAGAAGCAAATTGTATTATAATTAACCGGCTTATTGATTAATGAAATCAATAACTAAGGTTAATATCTAATAAATTTTAATGATACCTGTCATTAAAAATAAAAGCT
>JAJUGM010000477.1 GCA_029268165.1 Bacteroidota bacterium | reverse complement strand
GAAGAGGAGGCAGAACGCAGATTTCAGCAATGGCTGAAAGAAAGAGAAACCAAAGATAAGGCCAAGGCTGATAAGGCTGAAAAGATGAAAGCTGACGAAGCTAAAAAACGTCTTGATGCTGAATCAAAAGTACGCGAGGCAAAGGCTCAGGAAGTTGCAAAAAAAATGAAACAGGAAGCTGAAGCTGACGCCAGAGCTGAAGAAAAAGAAATGAAAGAAACGCCGGAAGAAGTTGCTGAAAGCGCAAAACCAGAATCATCAGAAACAACTGGTAAGAAAGCAACAAAAGAGGTTGAGACAGCTGAAGCGCCTGCTGAAGAAACAGCTAAGGCTGAATCAGATGATACCGGTTCTACTGAAGAGCCTGAAAAAACAGAATAATCTGGTTAGTAATTTTTATTTTTTTTCCGAATTAATTATTGTGAATTAATCCGGTAATATTCGGATGATTAACGTAAATGACTTTTTGCCTGCGGGTCTTATTACCCGAACCCATGGCATCCGGGGTAAACTAATAATAAGGCTCGAAGGAACAGAAGCTGATGATATACCTGAAAAGGAATGGGTAGTCATTGAAATTGATGGTTTACCTGTTCCTTTTTTTATTTCCGAAATTCATGAGCTTACTGAGGATAAAATTACTGTTGCTTTTGATAATATTACAACCGAGCCTGATGCACGTAAACTGGTTGGTTGCAAAATATATGTTAACAAAAAAAGCTTATCAGATAGAACAAAAAAACTGCATGAGCGAAAAAGTATTATAGGCTACACAGTGCATGATAAAAAACTTGGAATCATCGGAACCGTTGTTGAAATTATAGATATAAGCGGAAACCCGGTAATAAGGGTTATCGGTAACAAAGAGTTGATGGTGCCTTATCATAAAGATTTGATGCTGAAAATTTCACATAAGGACAAATTATTGCAGGTTATGATGCCTGAAGGGTTATTGGAGATTTAAGAGGATTTACTTTTTATTTTATTTTAAAAATATTACAAACGAGAACTATGCAGCAATAGTTAAATCTTTACGTTTATTAATACAAACTTAAAAATATCCAGACCATGAAAGCTATATTCATTTTTCCTGTAATCATTCTTTTTTCATGTAATAAGCCTGTAATAAGCGGTGAAATTGTTAAAGAAACCCGTAAAGCAGGCTCATTCTCTTCAATAAGCCTGTCAGTATCAGCTAATGTTTATCTGTCGCAGGGTAGTCAACAAAATATAGAAATTGAAGGAGATAAGGAATCAATAACCAAAATAGAAACGATAGTCGAAGGCAATATGCTGAAAATTAAACCAAAGGAAAATTATAATGCATGTACCGGTAAAATTAATCTTTATATAGTTGTACCTGCCATAGAAAGGCTAATTGTAACAGGGTCAGGCAATGTTTTAGGCCAGACTCCTTTGAAAACTAATGAATTAACCATGAGTGTCAGCGGAAGCGGTAGCATCAGAATTCAGCAACTCGATGTTAATCGGGCTGATGTAGATATATCCGGATCGGGAAATATTGAATTAACATCGGGTAAAGCCAAAAATGCTTTGAATATATTGGTAACCGGGTCAGGCAATTATGCTGGTGATGGCTTTCAGGCAGATAAAGTAAAAGTAAATATTACCGGTTCGGGCTCGGCACGCGTATGGGCTGTCAGTGACCTCGAAACATATATTACAGGTAGCGGCAATTTGTATTATAAGGGCAATCCGCTTATCAATGCCAATGCTGTTGGATCGGGCAGGACCCGGGCGATAGAGAATTGAACAATCAATAAAGTGATTGAGTGATGAAGTGATTAAGCGATGAAGCTATGAGCCTAATGGGTAATTAAATGATAAAGAAAACGAAGGGGGCTACAGATTGCAATTTTCCCGGCAATAAGCCACATATTAGCACTCGGATATAATCAAGGATGTTAAAAAAATAAAGGCTAACGCTGTTTTTTCTAAAAACTACGGCTCACCTGGCATGTGCAATACAACAGTTGGTTGAACAAGATAATATTCTGTAAAACTACGAACATAATCCGGCATATAATTTATTGCCATTAAAAGAGAAGCCTT
>JAJUGM010000476.1 GCA_029268165.1 Bacteroidota bacterium | reverse complement strand
GCTTTCAGTCCACAACCCATCGCTGTTAGCAGCATGCACTTTAAATGTGTAAGCGCCTCCGGGTAAATTGGTATAGGTAGCAAATGAACTCGATGCATTGGTATAATTCCATGTTTTTTCAAAAGGATACATCATGTATTTGTACTTGTTACATAACGAGTTGGCATAATGTAATGCAATAAATTCAATGGTTACGATTCTGTGCTTATAGGAAAGAATTATTTGGTTACTCTGATCAAGAGACTTTTCAAGTATTATTTTACCCGATATCTTCTGCCCTATTTTTACAGGATTATTGAAAATTCTCAGTTCAGTAAATGCTATTTCCGGAGGATTGGAGTCATCTTTGACCGAATCGGGGTGAAACAGGCTAAAACCCGAAATTCCTCCAAAAACCATTTCCCCCGTCCGGCATTTATAATATGAATAACTCAGAAAATGATTGTTCTGCAATCCGTCCTGAAGGGTATAATTTCTGACTGTGAAATTAAGCGGACTACTTACAGCGCCAATACACTTGATGAGACCAGCTGTGGTGCTTACCCAAAGGTTTTTTTTGTCATCTTCGAGTATACCCATAATCAGATTGGTAGGAAAATCTTTCGTTTTATTATAGATAATAAACGTACTGTCTGCAGGCCTTAAAAATGTCAGGCCATTAGTACCGCCTGTCCAGATGTTGTTTTCAGAGTCAATAAGTATTGTACGTACCGTATAATTAATCATCTCACGATAGGCCGGAAGGAACCGGTTTTCAGGTTTTTCATACTTAAATAACCCGGTATCTTCCACTCCTGCCCATATTCCTCCGTTTTTATCTTTGTAAAGGCACAATACTTTGTTCATTAAAAAAACAGCTTCTGTCCTTTTTGTTTTCTTCTTCAGCACGTCAATTCCCCTGTCAGAGGCAATCCATAAATTTTCTTCATTATCAATTTCCAGATCGTAAGTGTTATTGCTCAGAAGCTTATTTGAGGGATGACTGGCTTCAGATAGTTCCCTGAAACATTTTAATTTTACATCAAAGTAGTTCACGCCGCCTTTGTATGTGGCAATCCACAGGTTTCCCGATTCTTCTATCACAATATTTTTAATATTGTTTGAATTGATCGAACACCGTTTGCCCGGTTGCATCATAAAAATGGTAAAACTGCCCTGCTTCCTGTTGAAATAGTTGAGACCTCCCTCATTGGTGCCTATATATAAATTTCCCATCTCGTCTTCGGCAAAACCATATAGCAAATTATCGCTCAATGAGCCAAGCATGTTGTCAATTTTATAAAAATTATTAAATGGCTTACCATTGAGATTAGCATAGTTTACACCACCGGCATAGGTCCCTATCCATATCATCTGGTGATTGTCTATATAAATATCAAAAATGGAATTATCTGATAACCTTGATGTAAAATGCTCATGATAAGCATATCTGAGCATTTCTTCATTTTCCGGATTCATAATGTAGAGGCCTGCTCGGGTGCCAATCCATATATTTCCCTTAAGGTCTTTAACAATCTTTCTTACCCTGTTACTAATCTCAATGGTTCTGTCGGGATATATATGGCTGACTGACTGATTTTTAAGATTAAACCGGTAAATACCGTTGGCAGTGGTGCCTGCCCATAGCCAGCCTTCATCATCGCGAAACAGACACAGTATTTCATTTTTTGAGTCATACATTTCACGGGGAATTCGAAATGTTTTAAATCTTCCGGATAACAAATCAAATAATAACAGGCCATGTTCAACAGTTCCCAGCCATAATGAATTGTTGTCGGCAATCATGGATAGTACTTCATACTTTTCGGTTTTCTCATAAGGGAAATAACGCAGGTTGTTTTTATCAGCATCAAATAAAAACAGGCCTTTTGTCGTTCCAAGCCATAATCTGCCCTTGTTGTCATTTGTAATAACTCGTACACGACCTAATGTATGTCCGTCATCAGCTGCCGAGAAATGAACAATGCTGTCGCCCTGATAATGATATCTGAATAACGAAAAAGCCCCTATCCATAAATTGCCTTTAATGTCAACATAAAGTGTATTTATGTGATTGGTATTGGTACTGACCGT
>JAJUGM010000475.1 GCA_029268165.1 Bacteroidota bacterium | reverse complement strand
GTATGGGAAAGCCGCCTTGATACAACCATTGATATAAAACCGGTTTTTGTTTTAAATCATATAACCGGCCAGAATGAAGTTTTTGTTCAGGATAAAAAAAATACAATTTACCTGATTAATCAGGCAGGGCGCATATTATGGAAAATTAACCTTACCGAAAAAATAACAAGTGAAATATTTCAGGTTGACTATTTTAAAAACAGGAAACTGCAACTGCTTTTCTCTACGCGCAATTATATTCATCTTATTGACCGGAATGGCAATTATGTTGAAAAATATCCTGTAAAACTAAGATCCCCGGCCACAAACGGTCTGGCTGTCTTTGATTATGAAAAGAACAGAAATTACCGCCTCTTTATTGCATGTGAAGATCACAGGATTTATGCTTATAATGCCGATGGTTCTCTAGTAAAAGGGTGGAACTTTAACCAAACCGAAAGCTATGTCACACAACCGGTTAATCATTTCAGGGTAGGTAATAAAGATTATCTTGTATTCGGAGACAGGCTTAAAACTTATATTTTAGACAGGCGAGGCAATACAAGGGTACATGTTTCTGAATATTTTCCGAAATCAGTGCAAAATAATTATTTACTGGATTATTATGGCAATGAAACAAATGCATGCATTGCAATAACTGATACAACCGGCCTGATTCATTTGATTTATTTCAATGGTAATCATACAACAATTGATTTGGGTCGCTTTTCAGGAAATCACTTTTTTGATTGCAAGGATATGGACGGTGATAATAAAGTTGAATATATTTTCCTTGATAACAATAGATTAAACATTTTTAAAGAAAATAAAACCCTGCTTTTCGATTTTACGTTTAATAATACAATACATTTCAGGCCTATGTATTATAATTTTGGTCTTAAAGACAGAAAACTTGGTATTGTATCTGATGAGGAAAATCTTATTTATTTAATAAATAATGATGGACAGCCTTATAAAGGTTTCCCGTTGAGAGGCAATTCACCTTTCAGCATTGGATATTTAAACAAAAATTCTTCAACTTTTAATTTAATTGTTGGCAATAATGATAACTTTTTATACAATTATACAGTACAATAGTATAATAGACTAAAGCTATCTGAAATGAAAACTTTAAAATTGATAAAACTGCTGTTTTTTAATATTTCTCTGCTAATCATGCTTGGATGCACTGAGAAGTATGACTTTGATAAACTTTCAAAACAAATAGTGTATGATCCGCACGTTGATGCGCCGCTTGTTAAAGGTTCGCTCACAGCTGCTGATCTTTTTCCTGAAGATGATTCAATAGTTAAAACCAGTGGCGACACTATTATTCTGGTATTCCGTGAAGACACATTATATTATCTGGATGTTAATGATTTCTCGGGCATACCTGATCAGGATACATCAAACCATTTGGTTATTTCTGCTGTTCCATACCCGGTTCTTCCGTTTGACTCGCTTACGATAGATACTACTGAAAACTATTATCTGACGCTTGAACATGGTATGCGGCTTGACAGTGTTTTTACCAACGAC
This sequence comes from Bacteroidota bacterium, assembly GCA_029268165.1. Taxonomy (GTDB): domain Bacteria; phylum Bacteroidota; class Bacteroidia; order Bacteroidales; family UBA10428; genus UBA5072. The sequence goes on along the minus strand of JAJUGM010000475.1, from coordinate 586 downwards.
GGCTTTATTATGATTGAAATCAGTTCAACATTCAGACATACGGGAGTAATCACTATTTACTGCCCCGATGTTATTATTGACGGACAGGTGTTTCAGAAAGATTTTACTATTAACAGAAATGACGGTACATTTTATGGAGTATATTATTATCCGCTGGAAAATACCAAGATAATAGTAAACAATACTCCGGAAGGGGAAGGCTATTTGCGTAACTTTTATCATCTGGTGCTTTATCGTAATCCCGGACAAGGCATTAATTTAGGCGACAGGGTTGAGGTAAATTATTCCGTTGTTGACCTTGATGAATTTGAGTCGGCATTTGGCTTTGCAGGAAATGAGGCCTATATGGAAGACACCATTATTGCCACAGGTTTTGAGGGATTGCAGGGAGTTACCGGCACTTTTACTGTAACCGATCCGCGAATTAATATTACCTATGATAATTCTTTTGGCATACCTGTTGGCATTGATTTATCGGTGCTGGGATATTTCAGTGAAGGAGGCAATGTATTGGTTGATTTACCAGCAAGAGTATTGAATTCCTCTGAAAATTACCAGCAGCCAGATGTAAGCGGAAGTTTCAGAT
>JAJUGM010000474.1 GCA_029268165.1 Bacteroidota bacterium | reverse complement strand
TTTTTCAAATCAGATAAAGCCCTGTAAGCATCAAGTATATGTCTGAATAATACTTCTTGCTCTTTCTGATTATTAGTCTGATTCATATATTCATCCGGATCATGCACTGAAACAAGTTGTGGTTTGTATAACCCGCCCAGCAGTTCATTTCCCTGTTCCCAGCATCTTAGAATTCCCTCATAACTAATATGCTGTTCTGCGTCATGTTTTAGATTATACCATACTCCGGGTTCAAAAGTAGGTTCAGTGCCTTTTAGCGGAACCCTTATCCATCCCAGTTTATTACTTATTAAAACCTGGCCGGGATGAATACTGAGCTTTTGAAGACATTTACCCAGCATTTCCAGAGCAAGGCCGGCACCATATTTACCGGCAGTATCAAACATTACCGGTGTTTCAACGTGTGTAACACATTCTTTAACAATGTTTAATTTGGTATTTTCATCCAGTGCAGCATACAAATTTCCTAATGCACTTGTTCCAAAAATGACAGGAGGGATTTTTATGCCAGTGTTGCCTAATTCTTTGAATTTCATCGATGATTTTTATAATCTATCTTTTTTGTTTTTAACGATTCAATATGGGTAAGGCCAGGTAGTATCCTCTGATTAATTCAAATATTTTTAGTTATCTCATGTAATCGAACAGAAATGGATTGCCCAAAGTTGTTATGCCTATTCAATTCAGGCATATCTTTTTACAATTTCCATGCCTCTCTTGAGTGCCTGTTCATTGACAGGTATCAGGTGATGGTGGCGTTCGGGCAATGAGTCTTTCAGTCCATGAACAACGTTTTCAAGTGTCACAACAGGTTTCAGCTTCAGGTAAGCACCCAGAACAATCATGTTAAATGTTTTTGAAGTTGTCATGCGACTTGCTTCAGTGGCAGCTTCAACCTGGTAAATTTGAACATCTTTCCGGACAGGGTGCCGGGTAATGCCATTCGGATCATACAATAGTATTCCTCCGGGTTTAACAGCATTTTCAAACTTATCCATTGATTGCTGGTTGAGAATAATAGCTGTGTCGTATTGGTTAACAACCGGCGAACTGATTCTTTCATCACTGAGTATTACGGTAACATTAGCTGTTCCTCCTCTCATTTCAGGGCCGTAAGATGGCATCCAGCTGACTTCCATGTTTTGCATCATACCGGCATAGGCCAGTATTTTACCCATTGAGAGGACACCTTGTCCGCCAAAGCCTGCAACAATGATTTCTTCATTCATAGTTGAATAAATTATAAGATTGGCAAATCAATGATTCAGTTTTGTTTTTTATCGGTTTTCTGAACAAGTTCACCGTTTACTTTTATATCACCCAAAGGATAGAAGGGGAACATATTTTCTTCCATCCACCTGTTAGCCTGAACAGGCGGCATCTTCCATCCCGAGTTACAGTTTGAAACAATTTCAATAAATGAAAGTCCCTTGTTTAGTTTCTGGTTTTCAAAAGCCATTCTTACTGCCTTTTTTGCTTTTCTGACATTTAAAGGTGTATGAACGGAGTGCCTTGCGACGAAATAAGTGCCAGGTAACATGGCTACCAGCTCGGTTATTTTGAGGGGATTACCCATTAGTGCCACATCGCGTCCATAAGGTGTGGTTGATGATTTCATACCGGCCAGTGTGGTGGGTGCCATCTGGCCTCCGGTCATACCATATATGCCGTTGTTAATAAAGATTATGGTAAAATTTTCACCCCGGTTGCATGCATGTATGGTTTCGGCAGTACCAATAGCCGCCAGGTCGCCATCACCCTGGTATGTAAACACATATTTGTCGGGCCAGCAGCGTTTAATACCTGTGGCAACTGCAGGTGCCCTTCCGTGAGCAGCCTGCTGCATGTCAATATTCATAAATTCATAGGCAAGTACAGAGCAACCAACAGGCGCAACTCCAATAGTGTCTGACTGAATGCCCATTTCGTCAATCACTTCCATGATAATCCGGTGTGCCACTCCATGGCCACAACCAGGGCAATACGACAATATTTTATCGGTCATCAGGGAAGTTTTTTTGTAAACCAGGTTTTCTTCCCTGATTATTTCATCCAATATATTATTCGTTTTTATATTCATACTTCAATTCTTTAGAAACCTGTTTTTAAATACATCGAGTAC
>JAJUGM010000473.1 GCA_029268165.1 Bacteroidota bacterium | reverse complement strand
AGAGGTTTTAACCCCGATTTAGAAAAATCACTTTTCTGGTGCAGCGCCAGCAAACCGGAAAAGTTGATTTTTCTTAATCGCATTGTATTAAAAATTTTTCTAATGCAATAATTGGGTTAATATTCAATGATAACACAACAAATTCTTCTAATGGCGGTCATTAGAATAATAAGGCTAATCACAAATTCGGTTTTAAGACAACTTTTTTATTTTATCATTAATCAGTAAGGCCATGTTCTTTTCTTCTAACATCAAATTTCTTCGTAAACGTAAGGGCCGCACTCAGGACGATGTGGCTTTTGCATTGAAAATGAAACGGTCAACCCTCAGCGGTTACGAAAATGAAGTCAGCCAGCCTACTATTCAGGCATTAATTGCCTTTTCAAAATATTATGGCATAGCCATTGATACATTACTGAAAGTTGATCTGACAAAAATTTCCGAAAGCCATCTTTCCCAGCTCGAACGGGGTGGCGATGTGTATCTCAAAGGCAGTAATATAAGAATTCTGGCTACTACGGTAAACAACGACGATATTGAAAATATTGAGCTGGTAAACGAGAAGGCTAAAGCCGGTTATGCCACAGGCTTTGCCGACCCGGAATTCATAAAAGAGTTACCGGTTTTTCACCTGCCTTTCCTGTCAAAGCAAAAAAAATACCGTACTTTTCAGATTACCGGCGATTCAATGCTGCCCATACCCCCTAAATCATGGGTTACCGGCGAATTTGTGCAGGACTGGAATACCATTATTAATGGACACGGTTATATCATTCTTACCCTTGAAGAAGGTATTGTATTTAAAATTGTTGAAAACCTGATTAACACCGAACATAAACTAAGATTATATTCACTAAACCCGCTTTATGAACCGTTTGATATCCATGTTAATGACATTAAGGAAGTCTGGAAATTCGTCAATTACATCAGTAATGAAATACCCGACCCTGTTTTGCCTCAGGATGACCTGTTTAAAGTGGTTAGCGGCCTGAAAAAGGATATTGAAAAGCTTAAAAGTAAGCTGAGGGATAAGTAAGGAAGCGACCAAGTAAATGATTATTTGAATCAATCTGCATTCAGCTGTTCTTAGTTTGAACCATACTTTTATTAATAAGCTATTTTTGTACCATCTATAACCCTGCAGCCTTTTTCTTCGTATTATCAAAATAGGGTTAGTTATTGCAAAATGGTAAAAATTAAAACAATATTATCTATACTGACCGGAATGTTACTCTGGCATATTTCCTTATGCTTGTTAGCCCAGAAAAATTATCTTCAGAAGAAACCGGCAGCTTTTTTTGACAGCCTTGATATACGCATTAATGAACTTCAGCAGCAAATCCCGCGGCTTAAACAATCACACGACCTTTCGTTGTTTCAGATACAGCGTGAACTTGATCATTCATTGTTCATTAAAGCTTATGAAGAATACGTTATTGATGAGGAGCTTTTTAAGGCAAAAGATATGGTTGAAGAAAGGCTTGACAGAGCCCGTCTGAGAAAAGACCAGTATTCTGTAGATTTTTACAACGCTTATAAAGACAAAATTTATACGCAAATAAAATACCAGCGGATGCATTATCAAAAATTGTTCGAAAAAGAAAAAAATTTCAAAAAAGAATTTAATGCTATTGTTAATGATGGCTCGGCTGAATCATATATACACGCACAGCGTATGACTGATCTGGCTATTAAATATGCCAAGGAAAACAACTTCAGCGGTACAGCCAAAGTACTTGAAAATTACAGGAATTTAACCGAAGCAAAAATATTTGATATCAATTCACCATTTGACCTTGAAAAGTTAACACAAAACCAAAAGGAATTTGAACAGCAGTTTCAGCAACTAACCGAAAGCGACAGTCTGAATTTAATAAAACAAGCCGAACAATTAGCTGATGATTGCATTTATTATTCCACACTCATGAAAACTCCTCTTAGCAAGGATTATTTTGAACAACAAAAAATGGCAGCTGCTGCAGCGCTTTCTGACCTGATAGATAAACAAGGAAAGGGACTTGATCTTAATAAACTAACTGATCAGGCAATTGTAGCAAAACTGGATGATATTAATCCGGCAGGGGTATATAAATGGCATGATAAGATTATTGTTATCAGTGAATT
>JAJUGM010000472.1 GCA_029268165.1 Bacteroidota bacterium | reverse complement strand
AGGTAATAACCATTTGTCCTTGCAAACCAAATACATGATATAATAAACTGGTATTCATTTTTGAAAGCTTTTGTCAACTCTCAATATAATGTTTTACCAGTTTATTTTTATATTTACCTACGCATTTTCCTGATGAACCATAAAAAAATTGTATTATCCGGAATTATTTGATACCAGTGATTTTAGTGCTAAAAATATAGCTTCAAATATTTCAAAACCTGTTTTTTTATTGTTGGTCGTAATGATGACAGAACCCCGCCAAATATGTCAATTGAATTATTAACTTTTATTAATAGTAATGTTAGAGAGTTATGGATTGTTGATAAAGCTAAACATGGTGGATTAGAAGCACCAGAAGTTGTTGATTATATTAACTTTTACAACAAAATATCTAGGTTTTTTAAAGAAAATTTGTAGAAGATTAAACCAAGTTGCCAACACGCAATATAGCCAATGGCTGGAGCTGTGGAGGTTTGAAGCTTTCTGATCCTCATTAAAGTTGGTAACGGGGATAGTGACGTAGCCCACAAACTGCCACCGGCCATATTGTCAAACGTTAAACTACAACGCTTTTTTTTGTAAGGAATATTATACCCGGATTAGTCATTAGGAGTGAAACGCCCTGACTTTCCCGATTATTCATTAAAAATGCATAAGCAATAAAGCATTTGTAATCAATTCTAAAGGATTAGAATTGAAACAATCAATACAGTGGAGTAACCGATTTGTAATTGCAAAACATTTATAGTCCTTTGAATTAGAAAATATTTTTTTGTTTATAAAAGTCTAATCCCGAAATCTCAGAACAAATAATAGTGCAGATAATCCTGAGGCTTTGGGATGGGGTTTCAATGATAAAATAATAAATTTTCCTCATAGCGGCCATTAGAAAAATAAGGCTGATGACAAATCTCCTCTAAAAATACATCTAATTTTTATGCGTCTGTATGGATTCTTTTATTAATTATACTTAGGTTAAATCAATCTTTCAGTCTATTAATCTTGCATTTAGGTTAATGGCTACTGTGGCCAGTGTTTTTGAAACAGGGCAGTTTAATTTGGCTTCAAGGGCAAGAGCCTGAAACGTTTCATTATCAATACCCTGAACTTTTGCCTGTGTACTCAGATCTATCTCTGTAATCAGGTATCCGTTGCCCGGATTGGCCAGGGTGGCTGTTACCGTAGTGGCTATTTCTGTTGGTTTATAGCCTTTGGTTGCAAGAATATTGGCCAGTGCCATAGAAAAACATCCGGCATGAGCTGCTGCAATGAGTTCTTCAGGATTTGTTCCTTTTCCGCTTTCAAATCTTGAAGCAAATGTATAACTGAACTCACCGGGGGCGGAATTAAGACGCACCGTACCATTCCCGTTTTTCAGGTCGCCTTTCCAGATGGCAGAAGCAGTATTTTTTAACATAGTTTTAAAATTTTGGTTTATATCATTAACAACAAATCGCCATATCTGGTTCAAATATTCTATTTTTGTGCAAATTTCTTTTACATAAGCTGAATAACGCTGCCGGTTTTGAAACAGTATAAACATATATTTTTCGATCTTGATAATACCCTCTGGGATTTCAGGTCAAACATGAAAGAAACCTTTGCTGAGATATTTAAGGAATTGAAACTGTTTTCGCTGGCAGAAAAACTCAATGAATTTGCCGGCCTGTTTGAGATGAACAATGATCATTACTGGGTTTTATACCGGAAAGGGATGGTAAGCAAGGAGGAACTTCGTCTGAAGCGGTTTACTGATACGCTTGCCCATTACGGAATGTATGATAAAGCAGTTATTCATACCCTATCTGATTTATACCTTGGCCGTGTCACTCGAAAAAAGCATCTCTTTCCTGGTGTAAAGGAAACCTTATCATATCTTCAGGGAAAATACAACCTTTACATAATAAGCAATGGCTTTGCCGAATTACAGGCCAATAAAATTGAAAGTTCCGAAATAGGGCATTTCTTTACCCGCGTATTTGTAGCTGAAATGTCGGGGTTTCAGAAGCCCGACAAGCGGTTTTTTTATTATGCCTTGTCATCGGTTAATGCCAGAAAAACAGAAAGCATCATGATAGGCGATGACCTTGAGGCTGATATCCGCGGAGCAAAAGAAGCAGGGATTGACCAGATATTTTTTAACCCCT
>JAJUGM010000471.1 GCA_029268165.1 Bacteroidota bacterium | reverse complement strand
GTGCAAAAGGCCGAAGCATGCAGATTATTCAGGATAATTACCGGATTGAATCATTTATTCAGACAGATGCTGCAGTTAATCGTGGAAATTCAGGCGGAGCGTTAGTCAATCTTAAAGGCGAACTGGTTGGTATAAACACAGCCATTGTTTCTCCTTCAGGAGGCTATGTGGGTATATCTTTTGCTATTCCGGTGAGCATTGTGCAGAAAGTGGTTAAAGATCTTATAAAGTATGGTGTAGTGCAGCGTGCAATTTTAGGCGTAAGTATTGGTGAGATTACGGCTGAACTTGCCAAAGACAAAGGAATTGATAAGATGGAGGGTGTTTATGTTTCTGAAGTGCGTGATAACAGTGCTGCCGAGCAGGCAGGCATTGAAGTGGGCGATATAATTTTAAAAATTAATGATATTGCGGTAAACAGTCCTGCTGAGCTTCAGGAGCAGATAGGACGCTATAGTCCGGGCGATAAAATAACTGTATTAATAAAAAGAAAGGAAAAGATGAAACAATTTGAGGTCATTTTGCGTAATTTGCAAGGAGACACTAAAGTTGTTAAACAAGGAAACTACGATACCATACTTGGGGCAAAAATTGTTGAGCTTGATGATAGTGAAAAAGCACAACTTGGAATAAAATATGGTGTTAAAGTTGCCGAACTTCAGTCTGGCCGCTTAAAATCCGAGGGGGTAAAAGAGGGTTTTATCATCACTCAGGTAAATAACAAACCGGTTTATTCTGTTGCCGAGCTCAATAAAATTATTAAAAGCATTAAAGGTGGGGTTTATATAGAAGGAATATATCCGAATGGTGTAGTGGCTTATTATGCATTCGGACTATAAGAACGGGGGTGCCCTGAAGCTGTGCCTTTTTTATTGAAAAATGAAGATAATGAAGATATTGAATATAATATTAAAATAATATAATTTCGCACAAATTTTTATAAGGGAAATGAGACAGTTAAAGATTACAAAATCAATTACCAACCGAGAGAGTGCTTCGTTAGATAAATATTTGCAGGAGATTGGTAAGGAAGACCTCATCACTGTAGAGGAAGAGGTTGAACTTGCCCAACGGATAAAGAAAGGCGATAAGTCAGCACTCGAAAAGCTCACAAGGGCAAACCTCAGGTTTGTTGTTTCGGTAGCCAAACAATATCAGAATCAGGGATTAAGCCTTCCTGACCTTATTAACGAAGGCAACCTTGGGTTAATTAAGGCAGCTGAAAAGTTTGACGAAACCCGGGGTTTCAAGTTTATTTCTTATGCTGTTTGGTGGATAAGGCAATCGATACTGCAGGCACTCGCAGAACAATCGCGTATTGTCAGGTTACCATTGAATCAGGTAGGCTCCTTGAACAAAATTAACAAGGCATTTTCAAAATTTGAGCAGGAGTATGAACGGACGCCCACATCCGAAGAGCTGGCTGAAGCTCTTGAAATACCTAAGGAAAAAATTGCTGATACTTTAAAAGTTGCCGGAAGGCATGTTTCGGTTGATGCGCCATTTGCTGACGGTGAAGACAACAGCCTGCTGGATGTTCTGATTAACCATGATTCGCCCAAGGCTGATAAAGCGCTCATTAACGAGTCGCTGATGAAAGAAATTGAAAGGGCTCTGGCAACCCTGACTGAAAGAGAAAGAGACATCATTAAACTGTTTTTTGGCATTGGTGTTCAGGAGATGACGCTTGAAGAAATAGGTGAACGTTTCGGCCTAACCCGCGAAAGAGTAAGGCAGATTAAAGAAAAAGCCATCCGCCGCCTGAGGCATACATCACGCAGCAAATTACTGAAATCATATCTGGGATAGCTTATAAGATACACACAAAATTATTCAGTCCGCAGTGAATGATTCAATGCAATAAACTGCGGATTTTTGTTTTTACCCATGTACGATGAACTTCTAATTTCATCGCACTTGGGTTTACTAATATCCCGAAACACATATCAGCGACCTGTCAATTGATTCAGCCATAGAGGCTACGAGCCCTAATCCGTTTTCCACGTTTGTATATAAAGTAACACTTTCCTGGAAAAACCTGTTTAAAGGGTCGATACTATACATGGAGTATGACTTAAGAAACAGGAACATTTCTTCGGATACCGATTTCAGGCTTATTTCAAGAAAATCAGAAGTGTCTGGGTAATACGGAGT
>JAJUGM010000470.1 GCA_029268165.1 Bacteroidota bacterium | reverse complement strand
GTAAACATATTGAAGAATCGTATTGTCTCTTCTTTTTATTCCTTGTATTATTTCTTCATTTGTATATTTTTCCACGATACTTCAATATGTATTCATCTCAAATATACCTAAAAAATACAGAAAAGGTTTTAAGAAATGGTAAGGATTATTTCAAATTGCAGGCTAATTCTTGTTTTGCTTTAATGTGTCAAACTCAGCTATGTTATTAGAAAAATAAAGCTAATGACAAATCCATGTTAAATCAGTATGAAATAAACAACAGGCGGTAAACAGTAATCGATATAATGTAAATGGCAGAAGCTTTTCAGTTATGATTCAATAACTGAAAGCTGATAACAGTAAACAGTTGTGACAGATAAATAAAATAACAAAATTTTTCTATGGGCATTCCCTGAAACTTTTATCATATTGGTTCATGGCTTTTTCACTCATCCCCATGCTGCTGAATCCGCCATCATGAAATAGGTTTTGCATGGTTACCTTGCGGGTAAGGTCAGAAAAAAGTGTAATGCAATAATCAGCACAGTCATCGGCATCAGCGTTACCTAAAGGTGACATTCTTTCGGTGAAATCAATCAGAGAATCCATGCCTTTAACACCACTGCCTGCAGTAGTGAGTGTGGGCGACTGGGAAATGGTGTTTATGCGTATTCTTTTTTCCCTGCCATATATGTAGCCAAAGCTCCGTGCAATGGATTCAAGGATTGCTTTTGCATCGGCCATGTCGTTGTAACCAAATAGCGTACGTTGAGCAGCTACATATGACAAGGCCACAATTGAACCCCATTCATTAATGGAATCGAGCTTACGGCATACCTGAATGATTTTATGAAAAGACAATGCAGAAATATCAAGTGTTTTTAAATAATAATCATAATTAATGTCATCATAAGGAATACCCTTGCGTACATTGGGCGACATTCCAATCGAATGCAACAGAAAATCAAATTTTCCACCAAAATGTTCCATTGATTTTCTGACCAGATGCTCAAGATCGTCGACATTAGTGGCATCTGCAGGTATTACAGGCGCGTTACATATTTCAGCAAGCTGGTTGATTTCGCCCATACGAATTGCCACCGGAGTATTGGTAAGTACCAGCTGAGCCCCTTCTTCATATGCCCGTAATGCCGTTTTCCATGCAATGGATTTATCATTCAATGCTCCAAAAATTAGTCCTTTTTTCCCTTTTAAAAGATTATAGGCCATATTTGTTGTTTTTAAAATGAAGTGCAAAAATAGTTGCAGAATTTCAAATGAAAAAACAATTATTTAGAATTATTTTAAATAAACTGTTTTTGATATTTCGCAGTCGCAAATCAAAAAAAGGAATGTCGCAAAGAAACACGGTCTGAGCACTTTTCAGGGAAAACTACTTTAGCCTTGACTTTTCTTGCATCCTATTTTGTGTCAGGACAAAAAAGGATGCGGGGCATGAGGCAAAGCCCCATCAACATTCACTCCTCCTCACCAAAATTCCTCCAAAATGAGTTGTTATCTTAACGGATGAATTTGATTATTCATCAAAACTGGGTTAAAGTAAAACTTTCATTAAAAACAAACGGGAAATCAGACAATTTCTGACGAACCATGCCCATCCCGATGTGTTTCGATATCGGGATTAATTACTCTCCCGATAAATCGGGATCGTGATAAAGTTCGGCTATCAGTTTTCAGTTCGCTTACGCTCCTGAAAACTGTACCTCATTAATTCTCTGGCATTTTCAAGGGCAGCTGCTGTAATTTCTTCACCACTCAACATTTTGGCAATTTCAATATGCCTTTCCTCTGCTGTAAGTTCTTTTATTTTTGTGACCGTTGTCTTTTCATTGTCAGCTTTGTAAACCAAAAGATGGCGATTTCCCTTGCTCGCAATTTGCGGCAAATGGGTAATATTTATCAGTTGCATACGTTCGGCCATACGTTTTATAATATTTCCCATCTTTTCTGCAATTTCACCTGAGACCCCGGTATCAATTTCGTCAAATATTATTGTTGGAAGCCCTGTAGCATCAGAAAGTAAAGATTTTATACTTAACATAAGCCTTGATAGCTCACCACCCGAAGCAACCTTCGAAATTTCCTGCGGTTCAATATTTTTGTTGGCAGAAAACATAAACTGCACCTGATCAATACCAGACGGACTGAACTCAGACAATTTGGTGTGTTGAATATAAAATGAGGCAGAAGGCATTCCCATTTCACGCAACATGG
>JAJUGM010000469.1 GCA_029268165.1 Bacteroidota bacterium | reverse complement strand
CCTGAAATAGCACCACTTACAAATCCCATAGCAGCCGGCATTGCTGCACCTTGAAAAAACGGATCACCGTCAATAGTATTTCCTAATCCATTAATACCAACATTTATACCAGCTTGTAAAGCGCCATTAGCAATGGCTCCAGGTATTGTCGGAAGAATATTTATCCCTGCCATACCAGCTCCCGATAATGCCCCTGTGATTATTCCTGTATAAGTACTTCCACTGCTCCAGTTCCAGTCTCCAGGATTAAATGGGTTATCGGCGTTAAAAAAGTTAGCCTGCATGCCTCCAATGTATGCCATTGCTAAGATCAGTATCGCATCATCCACCCCAAAAAATTCCCCACTTGGGTCAGTATACTTCAGCGGATTATTCAGAGTATAACTATACCTGTTAAACGATTGGGTGGCATCGGGCATTTGCACATAGTTGTCAGGGCTCAGGAAACGGCCAAGGTAAGGGTCGTAAACACGGCCTCCCGATAGCCATCGGGACATATTAAGCCAAAGGCATCTAAATGTTCATGCCCTGTGAACCCACGGCTTGTGAAAACAGGCGCAGGTACATTGTTATAGCTCCAGTCATTGGGATTTCTTCGTCGGCCCCCAGCCTTCCCCCGATGAAACCGGGATACGGCTGGCAGGCATGCATCGAAGCTGTATTCCTGCGCTTGTCCGTTAAACTGTGCGATAGTGCCTGTGTTGTCGATAAGCATATTAATGCTGCCAAGATGATCAGTTGCTATATAATAAATTGAGCTTGCTCCGCCATTTTCAGTAATATATACTGCTGCCAGCCCATCGCCTCCGGCAATGTAACAGTATTCACGCGTGTTACCTTCGGTGATCTCCTTTTCATACAGGCCTGAGTAATATCTTGTTTTCGTGCTTGAATATATGAAGGTAACAAGATAAAGTTTTTGCAAATCGCTGAATTTACAATTGCGGTTCATTACTTTAACGTTTTCTGATGTAAGTTAAAAAAGTTTGAGAAAATAGCAATGATAGCTTTTCAGCTTTATTAAAAAGCCAAACCAACTATTTTACTTAATATTAAGTTTCTGTCAATAGAATGGCCACATAAGCTAAAACCTACTGCAGTGCTGAAGAAATATCATTCATTAAAACCATAAGTAAGAAAAAACTTCCTTGTATTTCATAAAGATCAAAGAGTTGTTAGGTATTTATTCTGAATTAAAAATTATTTTTTCAAGTTCGGCTTTTAATTGTGCCAGATTATTTTTGATAATTTGCCAGACTTCCTCAGCATCAATTCCAAAATAGTTGTGTGCAATAATATTTCGAAACCCCTTGATTTTATACCAGTCAATTTGTGAAGAAAATTTATCCCGGAACTCATCGGACAACTTTTCAGCCATTTCTCCAATGATAATAAAATTCATCATTGAAGCTTCAAAAGCTAATGAATCTTCATAAAATTCATCAGCATTCTTATATTTTTGAGAATATGCCTGTATCTTTTTAGTTGAATCAAGCATATTCATCAGGCAACTAAAATCCTTATGAGAAATACTATGCATACTTTGCTTCAGACAGTATAATTTCCCTGAAAATCGGTTTTATATACTTTTCCCTGCATATATCAACAGGTAGATGAAATTCGTCTTCAATTTCCTGTCTTAACTTATTTTTAATTGAATATAGGTCAGGTGTATTATCCCTGAACTCAACAATTAAATCGATATCGCTATTTTCGTTTTGTTCACCTCTTGCGATCGATCCAAATATTCCAATTCTGATAAGATGATATTCCTTATAATACCTGTCTTTGTTACATTTAAGATAGTTTAATATTTTTTCTGAATCAACCACGGTTATTAAAAATATAATTTCAAATTCAAATATAATAATTTATAAAATAGCTTTCGTTTTTAGTTTTATTCCATTAACTGCCCCTTTATGCTGCTTTTTCAACGATTCAGTTTGCTCCGAATTATCCAATCTATGCAAGAGCCTCCCATGGCATTATGGAGGCTAACTTAACCCATCGGTTTTCCTTATCCAGCTTCATTTGAAAGGGTGTCTTGAACTCTTTTACGGTGTTAATTATCATTAAAGTATATCAGATAATTTCATGCAGTTTATCATGCATTTTTATTATTATTTTATTAACTATCAGATGTTTATAACTTTTTCACCAAAACCTAAATAAAGCTTATTTTATTTTTATATCAATTGTATCAGAGAAAATAAGTCCTT
>JAJUGM010000468.1 GCA_029268165.1 Bacteroidota bacterium | reverse complement strand
CTGTGTCTGCAGATTCCTGTTTTTCATCGACCGGTTTTACTGAAGAAGGTTTTTCACCGGCATCTTCTTCTTTATTCTTTTTAACCGTTGCTTTCTTGTATTTTTGCTGATCAATACCAGAAATTTCAATGCGATTATCGCGAAGGAACATACCTGCAATCACAGCTGTTTTAATATCAGAAATTTTCATGGTAAACTCCCAGTCAGTATCGGGAAAAGCCTGAGGTTTAACTGTAAATTCGAGCGATTCTTCAATGCAAAAATCAACCAGCATGGGAATATTTTTCTTTTTCAATACAACCTTTAAATCATTCATAAGTATTATTATTTATATTGGGAATGCAAATATAAAAGTTGGCAGGAAAGCGAAAAAACTTTCATTTAAAAATAATTATTAACATCCGGATTATTTATTATTCAATTAATTAGAGAAATAAGCTTATTTCAATTCACATTACTAACCTGCAATTAAAATATGTTAATTAATTTAGAAGCCTTTATTTATCTTAAAATTGCCAATAAATGACAATCAAATTTTTAGGTGCTGCACGCGAAGTCACTGGTAGCAAACATCTTATAACAACAGAACAGGGTAAAAACATTCTTCTTGATTGCGGAATGTATCAGGGGAAGGGTCTTGAGACCGACAACATGAACCGTAATTTAGGATTTAACCCTCAGGAAATTGATTACATCATTCTCAGTCATGCACATATTGACCATTCTGGTCTGATACCTTATATATACAAACTGGGCTTTCAGGGTCATGTGATATGCACACATGCCACACGGGATCTTTGTGCCATAATGCTGGCTGATTCAGGTCATATACATGAACATGATACCATTACCTTTAACAAAAAAAGAGCACGAAAAGGGTTGCCTCCTGTTGAACCCATTTATACAAAGGAAGATGCCGTGGCATGTATGAATTCATTCATTTCTATTCCTTATAAGAAACCATTTCAACTCACAGAAGAAATAAGCTTAAGCATCACTAACACAGGGCATTTACTGGGCAGTGGCGTAATTAACCTTGAAATAAAAGAAAAAAAGCGCACAATAAAACTTGCTTATACCGGAGATATTGGAAGGCCTGTGAACAGAATATTACAGCCACCACAACCATTTCCTCAGGCTGATATACTGATTGCTGAATCGACATACGGAGACAGGCTTCATGATGATAATGAAATAGCTAATGACCAGCTACTTAATATTGTAAACCAGACTTGCGTTGAAAAAGGAGGTAAATTAATCATCCCGTCTTTCAGTATTGGGAGAGCACAGGAAATCATTTATTCACTTAATAACTTTTATAATGAAAATAAGCTGCCAAGGGTTGATATTTATGTTGACAGCCCACTATCAGTTAACGCCACCAATATTTTTCGAATGCACAGTGAATGTTTTAATAAAGATGTCATTGAAGTGATGCAAAAAGACCCTGACCCTTTCGGATTCAATAATCTGTTTTATATTCAGCGGGTTGACGATTCAAAAAAGCTCAATGATATAAAAAAGCCATGCATTATCATTTCATCTTCAGGAATGATGGAAGCCGGAAGAATAAAACATCACCTGGCCAACAGCATCGAAAATCCAAAAAATACAATTCTTGTGGTTGGTTACTGCGCTCCGACAACACTTGGAGCAAAAATATTAAGAGGAGACAAGCAAGTTTCAATTTTCGGGAATATTTATAATGTCAACGCAAAAATTGAACGAATTGAATCATTCAGCGGTCATGCTGATTATAAAGAAATGATTCAGTTTCTCAGTTGTCAGGATCAGAATAACCTATCTGATGTATTTCTGGTACATGGTGAATACATGTCGCAGTTATCATATAAAAAGACACTGGAGGAGAACGGATTCAGGAATATTGAGATACCTGAGCTGGGACAGTTGTATAGTATTTAACTGATATACATTGTATTATAAATATTCTGATTGATTAGAATTTTTTATATTATTCATTTGTAAGAAAGAAAATATAGATTAATTTTGTGCCGCCAAAAAAATGGTCACGTAGTTCAGATTGGTTAGAATGCCGGCCTGTCACGCCGGAGGTCGCGGGTTCGAGCCCCGTCGTGACCGCAGAAGCTTCGGGAAAAAACCGGAGCTTTTTTTATTGGTAGCCATGTTTTATACTTACATCTTATATTCTGAAAAACTTGATTGTTTCTACGTCGGGCACACTAATGATCTGAAAGAACGT
>JAJUGM010000467.1 GCA_029268165.1 Bacteroidota bacterium | reverse complement strand
GGGAGCGGCTTTGATATTAAAAACATAAAGACAAGCATCTATGAGTGCCTGATTGACGATGTTAACCCTAATGGAATAATACTCACCGGTGAATTAGAGGGGATGGATTTGCTGCCTTCGCATATTGACCTTGTCGGCGCTGAAATAGAAATGCTTAATATGCCCAACCGCGAAAAAATGTTGAAAGCTGTAATAGAAAAAATTGAAGCTGAACGAAAATATGACTATATACTTATAGACTGTTCGCCATCGTTGGGCCTTATTACGGTTAATGCACTCACGGCAGCTCATTCTGTTTTAATACCCGTACAGTGTGAATATTTTGCACTTGAAGGTCTTGGGAAACTTTTAAATACTATAAAAATAATTCAGAACCGTCTTAATACAAATCTTGATATTGAAGGATTCCTGCTCACAATGTATGATTCAAGGCTCAGGCTTTCTAATCAGGTGGTTGAAGAAGTAAAAAAGCATTTTCAACAGATGGTGTTTGATACAATCATTCAGCGAAATATAAAAATAAGCGAAGCTCCGAGCTTTGGTAAGCCTGTGATTCTTTATGATGCTGAATCAAAAGGGTCAGTCAATTATCTGAATTTGGCAAGAGAGCTGCTTCAGAAAAATGGTGATACTAAAATACCTGAAGCATATAAAACAATGACAAACAACTAAGGCTATGGTAAAAAGAAATGTATTAGGTCGTGGACTTGGAGCACTGATTGATGATTCAGGGCCAGCTGTTGAAATAAATGAGAAAGTTTCAGGTGGCGCTGAAATACCGGTTGATAAGATAAAAGTGAACCCTTTTCAGCCAAGAGCCGACTTTGATGGAGAATCGCTACAGGAGCTGGCAGAATCAATCCGTGCCATCGGTGTGGTACAACCAATAACGGTACGCGAAACGGAAGACGGATTTTATCAGCTCATTACAGGTGAACGAAGATTACGGGCTGCCCGTATTGCCGGTTTAAATACTATTCCTGCATACATCCGCACGGCTAACGACCAGGGTATGCTTGAAATGGCCCTTGTTGAAAATATACAACGTGAAGACCTAAATGCCATTGAAATAGCTCTTACTTTCCAGCGACTTATTGAAGAATGTAACCTTACTCAGGAGGATCTGAGTCAGCGAGTGGGGAAGAAAAGAGCAACCGTTGCCAATTATATGCGGCTGCTTAAACTTCCTGCAGAAATACAACTGGGCATACGCAACAACCAGATCAGTATCGGCCATGCAAAAACGTTAGTAAGTATTGAAAACCCGAAAGCGCAACTTAAATTATATTACCAGATCATTGATGAAGATTTATCAGTCAGGGCTGCAGAGGAATTATCACGAAAAATTCAGAATACTATTGAAGATAAAACAAAGGCTGAGGAGATTGCCGATGCTGATTCTACAGAAAGAGCGAACACTTATGAAGAACTTAAAAATCATTTGTCGGGCTTCTTCAGTACCCGTGTTGACCTGAAAAGAAACCCAAAGGGAGCCGGCAAAATAATCATTTCTTTTACCTCAGATGAGGAACTTGAAAGAATAATTGGTATATTTGACCAGTTAAAAAGGTGATTGTTTTGAAAATAAGTTCTGATAACACGAGTAATTGCCCGAAAAACAAAAAGAAACTGAAATATTTTTTAATGCCTTGCTTTTTTGTTGCAGGCTTGTTGTTCCATACTGCTTCTTTTTGCCAAACACCCAATTTAAAATCTGATTCCACCCATATCAGGTTGCCTAATCCTAAGACGGCAATCCTGTTATCGGCAATTGTGCCGGGCCTGGGGCAGGTATATAATAAAAAATACTGGAAAATACCGCTCATCTATGGAGCCGGCAGTGCCATGATATATGCCATCAATTACAATCAGACAAAATATAAGAAGTTCAGAGATGCTTATTATACAGGTAATTCCGAACAAACCTTCATTATTGACGGATATGTTTATAGTTATGAACAGTTATCTTATGGAAGAGATTTTTACAGGAGTTACCGGGATTTAAGCGTGTTTGGCTTTGCAGCCGTTTATCTTCTGAATGTGGTTGATGCCATGGTTGATGCATATCTTGCCCGGTTTGACGTCTCTGACGATCTTTCCTTTAAAATACAACCTACCATTGTTAATAACTTTGACCTTACTGCATCTGTAGGTATAAAATTTAGTATCGGTTTTTAATTATCTTTACATATTAAACACATTTTGAGGCTTTTGGATATGAAAAAAGGAGTAGTTTTTCTTTGCTTTATTT
>JAJUGM010000466.1 GCA_029268165.1 Bacteroidota bacterium | reverse complement strand
CCTTCAACTAAAGGTATATTCATTTGTCTGGCGCCTCGGCTAATTACCACACATCCTGTAATATCATCAAGCGCGAGCAAAGCTACCTTTACACCTTTCAATAGCATATGAATATTATGTTGCCCCACCTCAGAGGCTTTAATAACTGTTAGCTCAGGATTAATGCGTCGAAGAAATTCTTCGGCAACATTAATTTTGGGCAATCCAACGGTGTCAATAAAGGCAAAAATCTGCCTGTTGAGGTTAGTAGGATCAAAAACATCTTTGTCAACAATGGTTATACGTGTTATTCCCGATCTTACTAGGATTTCAGCTATTATGCCTCCCAGCCCTCCCATTCCGAAAACAGCAACGTGCGAATTTCTGATTATTTCCTGTTCTGCTTCAGTTAATAAACCGATATTCCGGTCAACGATTTGCCTGTAATTAATATTCATTGCCTTAATAGAAAACCGAAAGATAGTAAAAAAAGGTATGTGAAAGATGTTGGCTTACCGATTAAATTTAACCGGCGCCCGATGTCTGCTTTAAGAGAACTTCATCAGATATCTGGCATTTAATATCTGATTACCGGTTATTATACTCGTTCATGGTTTTCTGCAGGCCAGCAAATCCGAAACTACGTATGATATTGTGACATACGCTGATGCGTTCATCAAGCTTTTGTTCTTCTTCCTTAGTCCATTCACCTAAAACATATTCAACCTGTGCACCTGGCGGAAAGTTATTGCCGATTCCAAAACGGAGCCGGGCAAAATGCTGATGCCCTAATACCTGTATTATATTTATCAGTCCGTTATGCCCTCCGTCACCACCGTGGGGCCTTAGCCTTAATAGACCAAAAGGAAGGGCAATATCATCAACAATAACCAACAGATTTTCAACGGGAATCGACTCTTTTGCGAGCCAGTAATTAACTGCTTTTCCACTTAAATTAACATAAGTATTAGGCTTGAGTAATATAAATTTTCTCCCCTTGTATGGATATTCGGCAATAAAACCATATCGTTTATCGGAAAAAATAAGACCTGATGAGAGCGCCAATGAATCAAGAATACGGAATCCTATATTATGCCTGGTATTCCGGTATTCATCGCCAATATTGCCTAAACCTGCAATCAGGTATTTCACATGTATTGTAATTATTTTTTAGGCTGTTCAGATTCTTTTTCTTTACCTTTTTCTTTTTCTTTTCCGGTTTCTTTGCCACCTTCAGGTGTTTCAGTTGTTGCAGCAGTTTCTTCAGCAGCGGCGGCCGGAGCAGCTTCAACAGGTTCCTCACCAAAGCTCTTTGCAGCAGCTCTTGATGATATAACACTAACTACTGCGGCACGCTTAGGTTCAAGGATTTCAAACTTTTCAAAAGTTAAATCACCGGCTAAAATGGAATGCCCTATACCCAAGTCGGAAATATCAATCTGCAGCATATCGGGTATGTCAGATGCAAGGCCTTTGACTCTCACATATCTTTTACGAAGACGTAATTTTCCACCCTCTCTTACGCCTACCGAACTACCTGTCAGATCAACCGGTAGATTAACAATCACAGGCTTATCAGGAGATACTTCAACAAAATCAATATGCATCAACCTGTCAGTTACCGGATGAAATTGTGCTTCCTTTAAAATTGCCTGGTGCGTTTTGCCATCAATGCTAAGATTCACCAAATAAGCATGATGTGTATAAATAATATGCCTGAAATCATTTTCATGTGCATAAAAATGAACAATGTCCTTACCCCCGTACATGACGCCGGGTACCTGATTGTTTTTGCGCAATTTGCGTGAATGCTTTTTACCTAAATCTTTTCTTGGATTTACATTAATTGTTATTGTATTCATTTCAAAAAATTTTAAACAATTATTACTGTGCTACTTGGAATATTAGCTATATTCCCCATTACACCATTGTTTAAAACAAACACTGGTTTAAAAAGGAGTGCAAATATAAAGAGAAATATCTATTGACCAAAATTCAGCAGTTAAAATTTTATATTCCTTGATCTTATTCATTGCCGTCGGTTAAAACTGACGGTAAAAATAAGTCAATGGTTCATGCTATTCCTTAAATCTTTTTAAATCGTTTTGTGTAAACGTCCACTCCGGCGTTTTCAGAATTTTCCCAAAATGGTTTAAACCCCTATTTTTTGGACATTTTTTTCAAAAAGGTTTAGGACGTTTTCATTGTCATCCTGGTTAAGCAAAGATAGTCCATGCTGCGAATTTGTCAAGGGTAAAACGAGCGATGATACTTT
>JAJUGM010000465.1 GCA_029268165.1 Bacteroidota bacterium | reverse complement strand
GATATTCTGGAAGACAATACTGCATTATTTTGTCCGATGATTGATGCCCGACGCATGGAAGTCTATATGGCTATGTTTGATATATCGGGAAATCGTTTGGAAAATGACCAGGCTTTAGTCATTGAAAATACTTCTTTTGCTGAATTATTAAACAGACAAAGAATTATTTTTTTCGGAAGCGGCGCTGTAAAATGCCGTGATGTATTGTCACATAATAATTCCTATTTTATAGATAATGTATATCCTTCCGCAGCAGCAATGGCAAACCTTTCGTTACGGTCATATCGCGATAAAAGGTTCGAAGACATAGCCTATTTCGAGCCTTTCTATTTAAAAGACTTTATTACAACAACGAGGCGAAAAAATGTACTGAACATGCCTGTAAAACATTAATTATTTACCTAATAAATAGCAACTAAAGTGAATAAGATAAAAAACATATTTTCCGGATTAATCGTTATTACAGGATTACTTATTCATTCGGCATTGCTTTGTCAGCCAACTATGGTTCCTATAAGGCCTAAACCATACATAACAGGTGAAAAGCTGACTTTTGCCCTAAAATATGGGCCAATTCATGGAGGTGATGCTGAAATTGAGCTACGTCAGGCACGTTTGAATGATAAAACCGTCTTTCATGCAAAGGTTACCGCAAAAACTGTCGGAGTGACAGAAAAGTTATACAGCATAAAGGATATCTTTGAAAGCTATTTTGATATTAATTCAAGCCTGCCATATAAAGCAATCCGCAATGTAAAGGAAGGAAACTACCGCTCATATTGCGAATTGATTTTTCATCATAAAGATACTACAGTCTATAGTTCAAAGACTGATTCATTATATAAGGTGATTCCAAATATTCTGGATATTCTTTCTTCTCTTTATTATTTACGGAGCTATAACCCGGTTTATTTTAAAACGGGCGATATAATACCGGTTGTCACTTTCTGGGATGATGAAATTTTTCCGTTTTACTTAAGATATAAAGGCACGGAAATAGTGAAGACAAAATACGGCAAGATGAAATGCCATCGTTTTGATCCGGTGGTGGAACCAGGCCGTGTTTTTAAATCAGAAGATGACCTCACTGTGTGGTTCAGTGCAGACAAGAATTTCATACCTGTAAAGGCCAAATTTGAACTTATCGTTGGCACGTTAAAGTGTGAACTGGAACAATATACGAACCTTCGCTACAGCCTGACAATAATAGAATAAGCCATCGAGCAGGATATTTTACGGGTTCTGAGCCCGGATGATTTTATAATTTTCAAAAAATCATTAATTTTGAGATAATAAGGAGTTAATGCATTGAAAGATAACAAGCTGAGCAAAATATCTTCAAATCGCCTTCAACTGACAACGTTTAAGTTAAAGGCATTATTAAATATTACACAGGCAATTAATGAAAACCTGACTCAGGAAGAATTACTCAAAATTTATGAGCGGTTGTTGAAGCAGGATTTGAATATAGGCAAAGTGCTGGTGTTTATTTATGAAGAACGCTGGAAATGTATTCTGATGTCGGGAGAAGTCGGAGAGTCATATAAGAATATTGATGTTGAACGTGATTTATTACCCATACAGGATATTTCCTTTGTTACCTCCTCACCCAATAAGTCACTTGATGTTTTTGATATCGTTATTCCTGTGATCAATAAAAATATTCCCATTGCCTATGTTATAATAGGCGATATTGAGGAAGGCGAAGGGGTAAGTCCTATTATCAAGCACCTTAATTTCATTCAGACTCTTACCAATATCATTGCAGTAGCTATTGAAAACATGAGATTATTCAGGGAGAGCCTGCGCCAGGAAGCTATTAAAAAAGAGCTTGAACTGGCTTCTAAAATGCAGAATATGCTTATTCCCAACCCTTCGGTTTTACCACGGAACGATAAGATATATATGACCAGCTTTTATCATCCGCATTTTGACGTGGGGGGCGATTATTATGATTATATACCGTTGAGTAAAAACGAATTCGGATTTTGTATTTCAGATGTTTCAGGTAAAGGTATGTCAGCTGCCCTGCTTATGTCTAATTTTCAGGCCAATCTGAGGGCATTGTTTACTCACGATGTTACACTGGATGCCCTTATTGAGAAACTGAACGAACGGGTTATGGCTGCCACCAATGGAGAAAAATTTATTACCCTTTTTATTGCCAAATTTAATTATAAGACAAGGGAACTGGAATATATCAATGCCGGCCATAACCACCCGATGTTGTATCTTAAAAAAAGCAAGGAGTTGCAGTTTCTTAACAAAGGTTGTGTCGGGATCGGGATGCTCGATG
>JAJUGM010000464.1 GCA_029268165.1 Bacteroidota bacterium | reverse complement strand
CGCTTTTTCTTCATAGTCAAAATTAATTTTAATACCCCCTGTTATCCATCTCCCGGGTTGTTGTAAAGCACCTGCATCAATATAACGGGTATTCAGAATATTTGTAACTTCTATAAACAGGGTGATCCATTTTTCTTTCCAGGATAAGTTTCCGTTAATAAGGACATAAGGCCGGTATGATACTGAAAAATATTTACTTTTAGTAGTGTCATATTGAATATACGACCCCATACGCTGCTGATATGAAAATTGCCAGCTTGTATACAGATGGCTAATAACTCGTGCATAGACAGACACATTCAGTTTGTTTTTAAGATTGTTATATTTAGCAACTGAATCGGGTATTGATTTCTGGAAATCAAGGTGAGAAAAATAAAGGGAAATCATTTGCACCGGAAATGACGCTTTCATGGCTTTTTGCAACGAAATATCAGCACACATATCAATGCCACTAGCGTTTAATTCTTTTATATTTGCAGGACTGTATTTACTTTTTGAATAATTCCAAAGCCAGTCTATAATATTTCTGCCATATGCTTTGTAATAAGCAACAGAGCTTTTAATAATGGGAAAGTTAATATAAATGCCTGTTTCAACTGAAGTCATACAGTCAGGTTCAAGGTAAACATTGGCTTCGTGCGAAATGTCGGTATAAAACATATCAGTAAATGATGGATGCCTTACAGTCCGGTTTAAGCTTAAAAAAGTATTGAAATGGCTTGTTAAAGAATAACTGAAATCAAAGCCGGGAAAAATAGCCGGTTTGTTCGGATAATCTGAAACCCAGTTTACCATGTAACCTGCTGTAATGTTGAATTTATCAATCTCTATAACATGTTCCTGAAAGTATGAAAAGTTTATGCGGTTATACTTTTTATTATAGTATAAGGTATCCTCATTTTTAATTTTTACTGGATGAATGTTATCAAGCCCTAAGTTGGTGCTTATTATATCTTCGCCACGTAATTCTATTCCAAAAAGGGATTTGGTTTTACCTACCGAAAACTGGCCGTTTATCAGTGAACCAAAAATATTATTAATATGATAATTTTGATAATAGTTAGGGCTATCACGTTTTAAAACAAAATGATCGTTGTACTGACGCCAGTATGCGGCGGCGTTGAGGCTTAATTTGCCAAATGTTTTCATGCTTACAGATGCAAGAGTAGTACTGCTTTCTTCGTATTGTTTGGGGAATTTTGGTGTATAAAAACCGTTTGCTCCGAAAGCCTTTTGTTTATAACCTGCCTGAAGGTTAATGGTTGTTTGGGGACAATGATATATACCTGAATAATAAAGTTGTTGGGCTGAAAAATCAGTATTATCTGCATATCCCGATGCACCGGAATGGCCAATGCTCAGAATATTATTTAGTTTTTTTAACGGCATTGAAGCTGACAGACCAACCTTATTATAACCAAACTCACCTGCTGATAAAACAGCCCTGATAAATTTTTCATAGTCGGGTTTTACTACAATATTTATAGCTCCTGTAAATGCTCCTGAACCATAAACCCGGGCAGCCGGGCCGCTTAGTATTTCAATTTGCTGTATATTGCTTAAATCAATGGGTAAATCAAGGTTGAAATGACCGGTTTGAGGGTCTGAGAAATTTATGCCGTTGAGAAGAATAAGAACATGGTCAAATGAGCCTCCCCTGATTGAAATGTCGGCCTGTACGCCTTGCATACCCCGCTGCCTGATATCAACATTACTTACAAATTCAAGCAGATCCTGAAGTGTTTGCACCGGCGCCTTCACTATATCTTCATGCTGAATAACAATAACTGCTCGTGATGTCGCAGAGAAAGCTCCCGAACTTTTTCGCCCAATAACTTCAACTTCCTCAAGGTTGTAATCATAAAATTGCAATGAATTTGACGTTGTGTCAAACTGAGCCAAAACCTGCCTTTGATTCAGATTTAAAATAGTATAGCTTGCGCTTAGAAAGCCTATTTTTATGACTCTTGAAAAACTTCTTAATATGGCATAATGCTTACGTGTCCATTTTTTAAAATGTGATAATTGTATTCTTCTGATAGACTTCTTCATAATAATAGATTATTTAAAAAGATTCTAATTGTCAAAAATAAAAATGATATTGATTGGAAGAACTACCTTTTCAGATTTAGTATGTTTTTAATTGTTAAAAACTTTTTATACACAAAATATTTTGTTTTCTGATTCATTTAATTTAGCCTCATCTATTATCCAGAAATTTAATTATTTACATTGTATGGAATTAATATTTTTTACTTTTTATGGAATAAAATTCATAGTTAATAAATAAATTGTTAATT
>JAJUGM010000463.1 GCA_029268165.1 Bacteroidota bacterium | reverse complement strand
TGGAAAGCCTCAAAACATTTCAGCCACATATTCTCATTATCAACATGTATGAGGTGGATACACCTAACCTGAATCTGATAACCCAGCTAAGTGTTAGTTATCCGAAAATGAAAATTCTTATTGTTTCAGTCTGCAATGAGGAAAATGCCGTGCTAAAAACAATAAAGGCCGGAGCCAGAGGTTTTCTTTCAAAAGATACTGACAGGAATGAGCTTATAGAAGCCATTTATACATTAAGGAACGGATTCGATTATTTCAGCAAATCCATTACTAACTTGCTGCTTAATAATTACATTCATAAGTTAAAAGCAGAAGATCATTCATCAGACATAAGAAACCTCAGTTCAAGAGAGATTGAAATTTTGAAACTCTGGGGCAACAGTATGACAAATAAAGAAATTGCCGAAAAACTGTTTATCAGTGTGCGGACGGTGGAAACCCATAAGAACCATATCATGCAGAAACTCAATCTGAAAACATCAGTGGATATGGTGAAATTTGCCATTAAAAATAACATTATTAATATCTGATACGAAAAACACTTAATTATGTAAGTAAAACACTGAATTTAACTGGCATTCAATATAATATGCAATAAAAGTTTTTATTTTTAAGTCAAAATATTAAAGGGAAGCCGGTCTTTTTCATCCAAAGTAATCCACTGAATCATTTTTATGAAAAAGGTTTAGCTTCCCTTTTTTCATCAATCTTAAAAATAAATAAATATGACTGATTTGCTCAATGTAAAGGTAAATGAATTCATGGCAAAAGTAATTGCCAAAAATCCCGGTGAAACAGAATTTCATCAGGCAGTAAAGGAAGTAGTTGAATCACTGATGCCTTTCGTGGAAGAAAACCCGAAGTACAAGCAGGCAAAAATTCTTGAAAGAATGACAGAGCCTGAGCGGGTTATCCTATTTCGTGTGCCATGGGTTGACGATAATGGTGAAATTCACGTCAACAAAGGGTACCGCATTGAGATGAACAGTGCCATAGGGCCATATAAAGGAGGTATAAGGTTTCATCCTACGGTGAATCTGGGAATTTTAAAATTTCTTGCATTTGAACAGGTTTTCAAGAATAGCCTGACTACTTTACCTATGGGTGGTGGTAAAGGTGGGTCTGACTTTGACCCGAAAGGAAAGTCTGACCAGGAGGTAATGCGTTTTTGTCAGAGCTTTATGACTGAGCTTCAGCGGCACATAGGTGCCGATGTTGACGTACCTGCCGGAGATATTGGCGTAGGAGGCAGGGAAATCGGCTATATGTTTGGCCAGTATAAAAGGATCAGGAATGAGTTTACCGGTGTGCTTACAGGCAAAGGTATCGAATGGGGAGGAAGCCTCATAAGACCCGAGGCTACAGGTTATGGTGCTGTATATTTTGCAGAGGAAATGCTTAAAACACGGAAAGAAAGCATTAAGGGAAAAGTTGCAGCTGTTTCAGGATCCGGAAATGTTGCCCAGTATGCTGCCGAGAAACTCATCAACCTGGGGGCAAAAGTTGTGACATTGTCAGACTCTTCAGGATATATTTACGATCCCGATGGTATCGACAGGGAAAAACTCGAATTTGTTTTTGACCTGAAAAATATTCGCCGCGGAAGGATTAAAGAATATGCTGATAAATATAAAGTGAAGTATGTGGAAGGCAGGAGGCCCTGGGAAGTAAAATGTGATATTGCCTTTCCCTGTGCCACACAAAATGAAATTGAAGAAGAAGATGCCAGGCAGCTATGCAAAAATGGTTGTATTGTTGTTACTGAAGGAGCTAATATGCCTTCAACCCCCGAAGCGGTTGAGGTTTTTATTGCATCAAAAATATTGTACGGACCTGGTAAGGCTGCCAATGCAGGCGGGGTAGCCGTGTCGGGGCTGGAAATGACGCAGAACTCAATGCGCCTTCCCTGGAGCAGAGAAGAAGTTGACAGTAAACTGCGTAATATTATGGTAAACATACATGAAACCTGCGTTAAATATGGCAAAGAACCATCAGGTTTTATCAACTACGTAAATGGTGCCAATATTGGTGGTTTTATCAAGGTAGCCAATGCTATGCTTGCACAGGGTGTAGTATAGAAGCTCGAGAGGTTAAACAATGTATTATAAAAAAAGACGCAAAATTTTGCGTCTTTTTTTATACGTTAACTGATATGTTGTTTAACCTGCTTAAGCCATCAGTCCGCTTCGCTCCTAATGATTAATCCGTAACTTCTCTCCGTTTTACGGAATAATAAATTATATAATTGAAAATTAAGACGATAAAAAAATATACATATTACGTAAATAAAAAATATAAAATTAACAATCAAATCTTATGAATGACTTGTAAACATTATC
>JAJUGM010000462.1 GCA_029268165.1 Bacteroidota bacterium | reverse complement strand
ATTTTGTTGCCGGTTCAAGTTTTTTACCCCCATATAGAATAAATAAGTTTTGGTCTGATGTAACTTTTTCTGAATCCCAGATATCTCCAATTTCCCTTTTCAGGTTTTCCCGGCTGGTTGAAACTATTATCCTGTAAGCTGTCTGATATTGATTCCGTAAAGCTGAAGTGAGTTTCCAGCTAAAACGTGGCTGTTGAATATCAATGCCAACAGGATTGATGAGGTTTTCACATAATGTTTGACAGACTGAAATAGCCGAATTACAAACCGCTTCATTACCATTTAAAAACAGAGAAAAAATCAGTAAAACACCGGCAAAATGTCTATTCATATCTCTTTAAACTGATTATTAAATGCCCTTTAAAGCAATATTATTTTATATTTTATCTTTTTATTGATACTTCTATTTCACTTTGAGCATCACCACCGATTTTGCTGGCATTTTAACAAATAAAGTATTACCTGACAATTTAAAATCCTTAAAATCCTGTGTTTTAACTGCTTCTGGGT
This sequence comes from Bacteroidota bacterium, assembly GCA_029268165.1. Taxonomy (GTDB): domain Bacteria; phylum Bacteroidota; class Bacteroidia; order Bacteroidales; family UBA10428; genus UBA5072. The sequence goes on along the minus strand of JAJUGM010000462.1, from coordinate 1,852 downwards.
TTTCAAATGTATTGTGCGCATTTAGTTCTTTGGCGGTTAGTATTTTACCGTTTACCGATGTAACCTTCATACCTCTGATGTCTATAGTCAAATCAATCTGTTTGTTCGGATTGATGTTGGTAATAGTTATATGTGTTACCCCATTTTTGTCCTTTGACGCGGAAGCATTGAGTGCCGGAATTTTTTTATCTTCAACTACGTAATCTTCGCAGCTAAGGTTGAGCGGTATTAATGCAGCATCGTGGTGCACTTTATACATCTCAAACACATAAAATGAAGGGGTAAGAATCATCTTTTCATCTTTTGTAAGAATCATGGCCTGCAATACATTCACTGTCTGGGCAATGTTGGCCATTTTCACCCTGTCGCAATGATTATTGAAAATATTTAGATTAATAGCGGCCACAAGGGCATCACGCAAGGTATTTTGCTGATACAGGAAACCGGGGTTGGTACCGGGTTCAACATTATACCATGTTCCCCATTCATCCACCACTAAACCCACTTGCTTTTTGGGATCGAACTGGTCCATTATTTTTGCATGCTGGGTTACCAACTCATCCATGAAAAGTGTTTTCTGAATAGTAGTAAAGTATTCGCTCTCATTAAATTCGGTTGCCGACCCTTTATCACCCCATGTTTTTGGAACAGTATAATAATGCAATGAAACACCCTGCATGATTCTATAAGGTACTTTTTCCATAAGTGTGCGCATCCAATGGTAATCACGTGAACTGGGACCACCAGCTATCCGGAAGAGCTTGTTATCACCGTAGTTACGGCAATAGGTGGCGTACCTGCGAAACTGGTCGGAATAAAACTCTGCCGTCATGTGGCCTCCGCAGCCCCAGTTTTCATTTCCTACACCCCAGAATTTTACCTTCCAGGGTTTATCACGTCCGTTTTTCCGGCGAAGGTTAGCCATAGGGCTTTCGCCGTCAAAAGTAATATATTCAACCCATTTCGACATTTCCTCAACTGTTCCGCTTCCCACGTTACCGCAGATATAGGGCTCGGTCCCAAGCTGTTCACATAAATCAAGGAATTCGTGGGTGCCAAAACTGTTGTCTTCGATTACGCCACCCCAGTGGGTATTAACCATTTTTGGCCGCTGCTCACGGGGTCCAATTCCGTCCATCCAGTGGTATTCATCAGCAAAGCATCCTCCGGGCCATCGAAGGTTAGGTATATTAAGCCTTTTTAGGGCAGCTACTACATCGTTGCGTATGCCTCTTGTATTTGGTATCGGGGAGTTTTCACCAACCCAGATACCTCCATAAATACAATGCCCCAGATGCTCTGAAAAATGGCCGTAAATATGCCTGCTAATGGTATCAGCCGTCTGGTCGGCATTAAGAATAATACGGTTTTCGGGTGCTTTAAACATGAACAAAAATGTAAAGCCCAAAGCTAATGCTGAAAGGATAAGAATAAATTTTAATACTGATTTCATGATTCTGCGTTTTTATTATAATTATCAAGAAACACAAAAATATTTAATAAATGTTAAAATTAAGAATTGAAATAATTTGTAAACCGGAGTAATTTGTTTTTTTAATCGATTTATCATTTTAAACCATTATCAAATAATGATAAACCAAAAAATGTTATCCATCAGAAGAATAATGTACATGCCAATCCTGATATTAATCGGAAGGTATTTGAAATATCTGTCTTGTAACATGATTTAGTTTAATGTGTTGAAAAACTATTATCCCAAGTACGATGAATTTACAAATTCATTCGACCGCATAAAAATAATTGTTTGCTGAATTTTGACGAGTAGGATTGAATGGTGATGGGGCTTTGCCCCATACCCCACATCCTTTTTTGTCTTGACACAAAAAAGGAT
>JAJUGM010000461.1 GCA_029268165.1 Bacteroidota bacterium | reverse complement strand
AGCCTAGCCGGGGTAATCTGGCTTTGGCTTTCAGATACAGATCTCTCTGCCGTTCAACTGAATATACACGGGCTCCCATTTCAATGAGTATTGCGGCCTGATAACCCGAACCTGTACCTATTTCAAGTATTTTATGAAGAGGCTTTACATCCAGAAGCTCGGTCTGAAATGCCACAGTATAGGGTTGCGAAATTGTCTGACCCGAACCAATTGGAAATGCCTGATCTTTATATGAAAATTTAATAAAACTGCTATCCATAAATAAATGTCTGGGTACCTTCCTTATAGCTTCAATTACCCGTTCATCACGGATACCTTTCCGGCGGATCTCTTCAACAAGTTTTTCTCTAAGACCTTTATACAGATAGTCGTCTTCAATTTTTGTCATAGGGGTCAAAAACTATTCGCATTTTTAACAAAAATAGTTGATAAGTTGAAGCTAAAAAAAACTTTTCTAATTTCTAAAAATTTTATGTTTGTGAAAATACATTTGGAATGACTAAGCTCGGTATAATAGGGCATCCGTTAAACATAATAACACACTTACAGACAGCGGTTCAGCAGCATGATATTTGTTTTTCCGGTTACTTTTCAGAAGATATTAACAATACCGTATCTGATTTTTCGGCCATGCCCGAAATGAAAACTGCTGAAAAGCTGATAGCTGAATCTGACGCTATCATCATTGCCGCCAACAATAGTGAATATTTTATTTTTGCCACAGCAGCGCTTAAAAATGCAAAACATCTTTTTATGCCCATCACCCTGTTAAATTCTGTTTCTGAAGCAAACAAGCTTATAAAACTTGCCAATGAAGCCAATGTTATACTAAAAGTGTTCCGGCAGGAAACTGTTTTTGCAGATGTTTTCCGTGAAATTGGAATAAACGGAAGCGTCTGGCTTATTGAAATGCATCATTTCACGAACTTTTCAGGAAAGAATCCTTCGAAAAACATGTTCTTTAACCTGATGAATAATCTCGACTTCATTTTAAGTCTGACCCATTCAAACGTAGCAAGCCTAAAGGCAGCTGGTTTGAATATGATTTCAGATGCACCGGATATAATTAATGCGCGTATTGATTTTGATAATGGGTGTTCCGCAACCTTAACATGCAGCAATGCATCATTAAAAGAAGAACACATTGTGACTTTAGTGCAAAAAGATAAAATAATACATATTGACCTTGTGCGTGAAAATGCCATGATATGGAATATTACCAGGCAAGGAGATACAAGTCAGACAACAGTGCCTGGTGTAAATCAGTTCAAAAAACCTGAAAGCTTTTCTGCAAGCCTCACTGGTTTTGTTAAACTGCTGAATGAAAAAAACCGTTTGATAATTAATCCCGAAGATAACTTTAAATCGTTTATGCTTGCACACCGTATTATGGACAAAGTAAATAAAACAACGTCACAGACAGTGTAACAAATCTGAAAATTATGCAATGGTAAATATTGATAAGATATCTAAATACATTGACAAAACTTATTTTAGATATAAAAACTTAATTATATTTTTGTGTTTTATCGATTAATGGTTTGTAATGCTCGATAAATATCCCATTTTTGTCAAATGTAATGTTTATAAATGAGGAAGAACGATTTTAATGGGAAATATGTTTTTTCACAAGTGTGCAAATGGTGAATACTGAATTGATAAAGAAAGGCATAACTGAATCAAACCGCAGGTTTCAAAAGGCATTATATATAATTTCAGATTTAACATCAGCTGCTTTAAGCTGGAGCCTTTTTTATATTTTCAGGAAATTATATATTGAACCTCAGAAATATGGACATTCTATAGCTATTGAATTTGATACGCGTTTTTATCTTGGTTTAAGCCTTATACCTTTTTTTTGGTTCTTTATCTATTATATTTCCGGTTATTACCGGGATGTTTACCGGAAATCGCGTTTAAACGAATTATGGCAAACCATCGGAAATACATTGCTTGGCGTTATAATACTGTTCTTTGCCTTAATTCTTGATGATGTGATTCAATCTTATTCCAATTATTATCTTTCATTCTTTACTTTGTTTTCGCTGCACTTTATCCTGACCTATATACCGAGGCTTATTATTACCACCCGCACTACTCACAAAATACACAGGGGCAGGATTGGTTTTAATACCCTGCTGATTGGAAGTAATGAAAAGGCTGTGGAAGCATATCTTGATATTAAAAATCAACCCCGAAGCAGCGGTAATTTTATTATTGGTTTTGTAAATATTAATGATAATGCTCCTTATAGGCTTGAAGAATACCTGCCTCATCTGGGGAGTCTTGGTAACATAAAAGAAATTATTGAAAAATATAAAATTGAAGAAGTAATTATTGCTATAGAATTTTCAGAACACGATTGTATTAACCGGATAATAAACAAACTCATTGTT
>JAJUGM010000460.1 GCA_029268165.1 Bacteroidota bacterium | reverse complement strand
ATTAATCAGTTATTTATTAGTCCCAAATATAGCAATTTTAAATCAGTAAATCGTTATCATTGTGGTAGTCGTTCAATGTGGCCTAAACATATATATAAAAACAATTGTTTCTATTGTTATTATAGCGCAATGGTTTCATCTTCTGAAAGCCCTATGGTAACTAAAAAATATAAAAATTTTTCATTGGCGGTTAGTATGTCTGTGGCTAACCTTTTTTGCTATTTAAACTCAAATTTAATATAAAATCTTTTTATTATACTTATTATCAGCGGGAAAATATAAAGCCAATTATAATGCATTTTCTTATTTGTTCTGCTGGGGTTTAATATCCTGTTAAAAACCTTCAGTATAATCCTTTTATTGAAGGTAGTTAAATCATTCGCAATTGTTCCTCAACGAAATACGACCTGAGCAGTTTTTAGGAAATACAGCTTCAGCCTTGACTTTTTTGCACCCTTTTTTTGTCAGGACAAAAAAGGATGTGGGGCATGGGACAAAGCCTCATTACCATTCAATCTTATATATGCCAAAATTCTTCTGACAATAATTTTTATTTGCATGGATGAATTTGTTTATTCATCAAACCTGGGATAATAAAAGACTAGTAGAGAATGTCAGCTTAAAATTGAAAAATGGGAAATAGAAAGCCATTCCTGGCTAAATAAGCTGCCTTTTTATGGGAGTTATTCACCCTTTGATGTAATAATTTTATTGCCAATCATACAATGAAGGCATTGTTTCTTTGTGCAATATCCTGAATGAAGCTGCAGCAAAGCCTGACTGTCAAATGCCGACTCTGCAGAAATGCCTGCCATCTGCCACCGTTTTATAACAGCATTTTTTTCTGCCGGCAGATGGCTTAAGAAATCAACCGCTCTGGCTTTTAATGTTTCATTTCCTGTTTTACTTCCGTAAAGAAATATCAGCGGGATTACCGTGTTAATCAGAATAATATTAACAGATTCTTTACCAAGAGTCTTGATTTTTTTGTCGGTAATAATACCAAACTGGTAATGTGTTTCCCAATATGCCGAAGTTTTCACCGAGAATATATTTTGTATTGCATTAAGGCTTTCTGTTTCAATTATTTTACGGAATAAACCCGAAGAAGCATGGATTAATGAAGCAAACTGCGCTATGCGTATTGTAGGAAAGTTAACCGGCCTTAGCCTTAAAAATTTCCACTGGTGATGGTCAACAGGTTTGAGGCCAAATTTATTGGCCAGATAATGGTATTCAGCTTTAAGTTGCTGATAATAGGCATCATCTATTTCTTTATCCAGAAGTCCTGCCTGACCGAACAGCAAAGCTTCTGTTTGAAAGAGGTTGTTTTTATGCCGGGCCAGGCAGTGAAGCGGCAATGAGCGTGCGAGTTGTTCGAAAGGTTCGGCATTGATTGAAAAGCCGAAAGTTCGGGATAGTTGTACATAAAAAACATCTTCCCAACTGTTTTTAAATTGATCGAGCAGTTGGTCAATCCGGGCGGTTTTGGATTGCAGGCGCTCAACAAGTATGGATGACAGCCATGTATGTAAGATAAAACGATCAATTTTGGGGATGTATGACTGGCACGGTACCCATGTCCTGCTGTTCATCAGATTAATATAATTCCTGTATAGATTCGGGTCGAACCGGAGCACAACAGACGGAATGCGCGAGGAATTGCTTCTCATCACCGGCGTATCTGCATTGAGCACTACATGAAGAATTACGTTATCATAACTTTTATCTTCATCATGTTTATGCTTTTTCCAGTCTGATGCGTTGAGGTGTATTTCCACGTTGCCTGCCCAAAGCGTATTGCCAATGCGGATTTTGGCATTCACAAAATCAGGCCCCGAGTTAGAGTTTGCTTCACCCAGTGTAATAACCTCCACTTTTTCGCCTGTGTCGGTGACTAATGAATTACGGTCAAACAATCCGTATTTCCAGATATGAACAAGAAAACTCTCAGTCATTTGCTAACGGCTATTTTATAAAAAACCTGCCTAAAATTATATAAAATAGACGTTTTCTTTTCCGGTTATTTGTATCTTTTTTGTCGGTAACCTTTCATTGTCAGTAATAAACCAAATCAAAGCATAGGTATGAATAAAAAATTCATACTGATATTCGTTGAATCCTTCCGAAGGTTCATCAGAATTATCTTTCATGAGAGAATGCACTTATATAAGTTTTGCTTCCCTAAGCAATTGTTCAATTTGCATTTGCAGTTCAGCGGCTTTTTGTGCAGCTGTTTCGGCAAAACTACCGGTTGCATCGGCAAATATAATAGCGCGTGAGGACTTTACCAGCAGCCCGAAATTGTTGTTTAATCCATATTTCATCACATCTTCAAGGCTGCCTCCCTGAGAGCCGATGCCGGGGATCAGCAAGAAATGATCGGGGACAATTTCGCGTACTT
>JAJUGM010000459.1 GCA_029268165.1 Bacteroidota bacterium | reverse complement strand
GTAATAACCATTTGTCCTTGCAAACCAAATACATGATATAATAAACTGGTATTCATTTTTGAAAGCTTTTGTCAACTCTCAATATAATGTTTTACCAGTTTATTTTTATATTTACCTACGCATTTTCCTGATGAACCATTATTTTAGCATCGTGTGTTGCAACTTATGGCAGAAAAACCTGATAATTCTTTTATACATCTTTCATCGTCAGTTGTATTCGTTTTCGTGCAACATCCACATCAAGCACTTTAACCTTAACATGCTGGTGCAGTTTTACAATTTCGGCAGGATTAGTTACAAACCTGTCGGCCAGTTGCGATATATGCACGAGTCCGTCCTGCTTTACCCCAATATCAACAAATACTCCAAAATTGGTGATGTTGGTAACGATGCCGGGTAAAATCATACCAGGCTTTACATCATCAATTGAGAACACTTCGTTTGAAAACTCAAATATTTTAATATGGGTGCGTGGGTCTCTTCCGGGTTTGGCGAGTTCATTCATTATATCCTGAAGCGTAGGGAGACCTGTTGTTGCCGTAACATATTTTGAGATATCAATTTTATTGCGTATTTTTTCATCACTCAGTAGCTGATTAATGTCCGTATTGAGGTCTTTTGTCATTTTTTCAACCACAGGATAGCTTTCGGGATGTACTGCGCTGTTATCCAATGGATTAATGCCATTTCTTATCCTCAGGAACCCTGCTGATTGCTCAAAGGCTTTTGAGCCCATTCGCGGAACTTTCTTCAGATCTTCCCTTGAAGCAAAAGGTCCGTTTTCGGTGCGGTAATCAATAATATTCTGGGCGAGCTGAGGTCCTAAGCCAGACACATAGGTAAGCAAATGCCGGCTTGCTGTGTTAACTTCAACTCCAACAAGATTCACACAGCTTTCTACTACCTGATCAAGGCTTTCTTTCAGTTTTGTCTGGTCAACGTCATGCTGGTATTGCCCCACACCAATAGCCTTGGGCTCTATTTTTACCAGCTCGGCGAGCGGATCCATCAGGCGGCGGCCTATTGAAACTGCCCCCCGCACCGTAACATCATATTGCGGAAACTCATCGCGTGCCACTTTTGATGCTGAATATACCGAAGCGCCTGCTTCGCTCACAACGAAAACTTTTACATCCTGCTCAAACGGAATTTTTTTTATCAGTTGCTCGGTTTCACGACTTGCTGTGCCGTTGCCTATAGCAATTGCATAAGGCCTGTATGAATTAACCAGTGATTTGATTTTTTTAATAGCTGTGGTTTTTTCATTTTGAGGTGCATGCGGGTAGATGGTTTCATTGTGGAGCAGATTACCCTGTTCATCAAGACACACCACTTTGCAGCCAGTGCGGTAACCGGGGTCAATAGCCAGCACGCTTTTTTGTCCGAGTGGCGGAGCCAGCAATAACTGTCTGAGGTTTTCAGCAAATACTTTTATGGCTTCATCATCGGCTTTTTCTTTTGAAATTGCCCTGAATTCTGTTTCAATAGAAGGCTTAAGCAGGCGTTTATAAGCATCTTTTATTGCCATTATTACCTGGTTTAATGCATCGCCTGAACCTTTGACAAAAATTTTGCCCAGATCAGCCAATACATTATCTTCTTCAGGCTCGATAGAAACTCGCAGAAACCCTTCTTCTTCACCCCTGAATATTGCTAAAATCCGGTGCGAAGGACATTTCTTAAGCGGTTCTGAATAAGCGAAATAATCCTGATACTTTATTCCTTCCTGTTCCTTTCCCTTAATAACTCTGGCTGTAATTACCGCTGACCTTACAAAATGCCTGCGCACGGTATCGCGTGCTGTCTGGTTTTCATTAATCCATTCAGCAATAATATCCCTTGCACCCTGCAACGCTTCATCAATATCCTGAACTTTGTCATTAATATACTTTTCAGCAACTAATTCAATATTTTTTTCCGATTGTCTGAATATTAGCATTGCCAGGGGTTCGAGGCCTTTTTCTTTGGCAACCGATGCACGGGTCTTTTTCCTGGGTTTGAAAGGCAGGTATAAATCTTCAAGTTCGCTGATTGATGCAGCCTCGTCTATTTTAATCTTCAACTCAGGTGTAAGTTTACCCTGTTCATCAATTGATTGCAATATGGTATCCCTTCGCTTATCAAGGTCAATTAATTTACGATATAAGTCTTTTATTTCAGCAATCTTTATTTCATCAAGGCTCCCTGTTGCTTCTTTACGGTACCGGCTGATAAACGGAATGGTAGAGCCTTCACCAAGCAACTTTATTGTGTTTTTAACCTGCCATTCTTCAAGATTTTTTTCCCGGCTTATAATTCCTATATACTTAGTTTTCATTTAAATAATCCTATCAATTGTGACGCATCAAAAATAACGAATTTCAGGTACATTCATTTTTTAATTAATTTTTTTTAACCCATCACAATCTCAATT
>JAJUGM010000458.1 GCA_029268165.1 Bacteroidota bacterium | reverse complement strand
ATTTTAACAAGCAGGAGTGAATGGTGATGGGGCTTTGCCCCATGCCCCACATCCTTTTTTGTTTTGACACAAAAAAGGATGCAAAAAAAGTCAAGGCTCAAGCAGTTTTCCCTAAAAACTACGGCTCGCCGGGCTTGCGCAATACAACAGATAGCAAGGTTGGTGGTTATTATTAACCAGTTGCTTTTGGTGGCATTTACCTTGCTATTTAATCAGACTGTATTGCTTGCATGCGGATTTTTGAATGTATTGCTGGTTACGATGGGTTTTGCTGAAGTCAAATATCATTTTCAAATGGCCCTGGCTGCGCCTTGTTTTTCACGTGAAAACTGCTTAGGCCGTTGCCTCTTTGCGGAACGCCTGCGGCTGATTTAGCTCATTTCATAAATAGGAAAAATAGACTAAAGGCTTTAACAGTATAATAAACGCCAATACAAAGACTATTCATCATACCTGGGATAAAATATTTTGTAATAATTGGCAGGAATGAAAAATTTTTGTATCTTTTTGAAAGATTTTACCGGAAATGTCTGATGAATAAAACAATAAAACAGGAATTGAATAATGCTCTTGCTGAAAAGCTACCGGTTATATGAAAAACTAACATAAAGCATTTTTTATGAAGAAAAAATCAAATTCCAGATTTGCTTCCAGGTTAATGTTTCTGGTACTGGGTTCAGTATTAATGCTGAACGCCATAATACTAACACTTATTGGTATTATGATGAGCAGAAATACAAAACAATCCGGAGTAGATGTGGCCATGGCCAGGTCATTCGAAATTTCAATAGAGGTAACCAAATATATTGAAGAAGCTGTGGTTACTTCAAAAAACATGTCGAGTTCGTTTATGGCTATTAGAAAAAGCATGGGTTCGCGGGAAAATGTCAGTTTTATAATGCAGGAAGCCCTGAAAAACAATCCGGAATATTCGTCTATCTGGACTATGTGGGAACCAAATGCTTTTGACAACCGGGATAGTTATTACCTTTATGACAGTTTGTATAAACAAACCAATGGGACGATGAATCTCATGTGTTACAGGGATAATGATAAAATAATTACTGAAAAAGGAAGTATTGATAAATATAATGATGATTTTTACCTAATCCCGAAAAAAAACCAGAATGTGGTTTTGTTCGAACCCTATTACCGGAGTTATTCAGGAAATGAAAAAGACAGAATATTTGAGACCTCAGTGGTCGTGCCTGTTATGGTCAGGGGCCAGTTTTACGGCGTAGTGGGCATTAACATTAATCTTCAGCCTCTTCAGCAGGTTGTCCTCTCCAAATCAATTTTTACGCATGGTTTTGCAGCCATTATTTCAAACGAGCTGCAACTGATAGCCCATCCTGAAACAGAGCTTATAGGCAAGAACATAAAACTGCTCAAAATTTCAAAAGCTGATGATGTTAACAATTCAATCAAAGAAGGCAATACTTTTTCCTATGTTGACAGAAAAGGCACAAAAAATTCTCTCCGTTGCTTTTCTCCGGTTAAAATTGAAGGGCTGTCTTCAAATCCTTGGTCGGTTATGGTTGAAGTTCCTATGAAAGAAGTATTTGCAAAATCGCGCAGCATAATAGTTATTCTTCTGGTTATTGGTTTTTTCAGTACAATGATTATTGCCCTTATGGTATATTTTATTTCCCGCAATATTACGCGACCTATTTTACAAAGCGTTGATTTTGCAAAAATGATTGCAGATGGCGAGCTGTATGCAAGTATTGAAGAATATTCGCGTAATGACGAAATAGGGATATTAATTAATGCACTCCGGGGTATGTCGGCCAAATTGCAGGAAATGCTTACCAGTATTTCTGACGGAGCCAATAATATTGTAGATGCAAGCGCACATTTGAGCGAAACATCGCAACAGTTGTCATTAGGGGCAAATGAACAGGCAGCCTCTTTTGAAGAGCTCTCGACCACTATGGAAGAGATGGCTTCAAATATTCAGCAGAATACCGAAAATGCCCAGCAGGCTGAAAAAATGTCAGTTCACATAAGAAATGGAATTCATGAAGTTACGGAAAGGGCAAAAAAAGCTTATGATGCCAATAAGGTAATTTCCGATAAAATTAAGATTATTAACGATATAGCTTTTCAGACCAATATTCTTGCGCTGAATGCGGCTGTTGAAGCAGCCAGGGCAGGTGAGCATGGCAAAGGCTTTGCAGTTGTTGCCGCCGAAGTCAGAAAACTTGCTGAACACAGCAAACAGGCCGCTGATGAAATTATTTCGCTGGCTGAAACAAGTCTGGAATTCGCTGAGGGTGCCGGTTCAAAACTTACAGAAATCATACCTGAAATTGAAAAAACCACCAAACTGGTGCAGGAGATAGCAGCAGCCAGTCTGGAACAAGCAAACGGCACCACTCAGGTGAACCATGCAATACAGCAGTTAAGCAATGTTACCCAGCAGAAT
>JAJUGM010000457.1 GCA_029268165.1 Bacteroidota bacterium | reverse complement strand
CAGACAATTTTTTCATACGAATTATGTATAATTTATGTAAGCAAACTTAAGCAATATTTCAAGAAGATAATTTGATTTAACTTACTTATTTTCAAAAAAATAACGCAAACGTTTGCGGTTTCGTTTGCATAATTAAAGGATATGCTTTTGTAAAATGGTTTTTTATTTGGTTTTTTCTTATTTTAGTGCGAATTAGTAATAATTCAGCAATTAAAATGTAGAATAAATGAGTGGCGTACCGGTAACCATAAAAGATATAGCCCGAATGTTAGGTATTTCAGTATCTACTGTTTCACGAGCACTTAAGGATCATCCGGATATCAGTGCCGAAACCAAGGAAAAAGTAAGTGAAACAGCCAGAAAGCTGAACTACAGACCAAATGCATTGGCACTTGGTTTAAAGAGCAGTAAAAGTAAAACAATTGGCGTTATAATTCCTGAAATTGTTCATTTTTTCTTTTCATCAGTGATCAGTGGTATTGAAGATGCAGCCTATGAAGCAGGATACAATGTTATCGTATGCCAGACTAATGAGATGTATGAGCGCGAAACAATGGTAGCACGCACATTGCTTGACCACAGGGTTGAAGGAATATTAATATCTGTAGCTAAAACCAGTATGAAATTTGATCATTTGGCAATGCTTCAGGACAATGGTATTCCGCTTGTTTTTTATGACAGGTTATGCACCGTAATTGATACTGATGCAGTTATTATTGATGATTTTAAAGGGGCATATATGGCGACAGAACATCTTATTTCTGTTGGCTGTCATAATATTGTCCACTTTGCGGCTCCTGAGAATATACTTATTGGTAAACTGCGTAGGGAAGGATATTGCAAAGCACTGGAAGATAATAATATTCCCGTTGACCCTTATAACATATACTTATGTGATACTATGGAAAAAGTTGCTGAAAAAATCAGCCGTATATTATCACGCAAGCCATTGCCTGATGGAATTTTTGCCGTAAATGATTCAACTGCAATCGGAGCCATACAGGAAATCAAAAAAGCGGGTTTGCGTGTGCCGGAAGATATTGCTGTTGTTGGATTTGGTAACGGGCCTCATGCTGTTATCAGTTGTCCTACACTGACCACCATTGATCAGAATGGATATGAGATGGGATATGAGGCAACAAGGTTTTTACTCGACCGGATAGTCAAAGCTAATATACTGGTTTCAGCTCGTAAGAAAGTTTTTACACCCTCCCTGATTATTCGTCAATCAACCGGCAGGAATACTCAGAATACCCGCTTTTAAAGCTGAATAAAAGATTTCTCAGCGACCATCGAAAGAATATAGTCTGTAATCAGACATATAATATCTGATATCCGATAGCGGGAATCAGTAATTATGAATCGTATTTAACAAAATATAACTAATCAGGAAACATTTCAAACGGATTACCTCATATAGCTTTTATAAATTTAATTAAAAAACTTTAAATATTTAACCTATGAAAAAGCGAAACCTATTTTCATCAATGCTGTTTTTTTCAGCGTTTTGCCTGTTTCTTTCAGGCAACAGTTATGCTCAGACCTGGCAGTCATGTGACCGATGGGCAAGTTGGAGCAACGGCGGTTACACTTTGTATAACAACGGATGGGGTTCGGAATATAACTATCAATGCATCTGGGCAAATTCTTATTCCAACTGGGGTGTTAATGCCAATCATCCTGCCGGTAGTTACGGAATAAAAAGTTATCCCAATGTCAGTCTTTCAGTAAATTACAATATTGATAACATGCCCGCTATAACAAGTTCATTTACTGTGACTGTCCCCGGAAGCGGTTCGTATAATACTGCTTATGATATCTGGTACGATAATTATACTTACGAAATTATGCTTTGGATGAATAAAAGCGGCGTTATGGGCCCTATTGCTTCAAGTTATAACTGCAATGGTGCGTGCCCTGAAGTTACCAATGTGAGCATCGGAGGCCATACATGGAATGTTTATCGTGGAAGCAATGGTACTAATCAGGTTTTTTCTTTTGTGCGGACAAGCAATACAAATTCAGGAACAGTTGATATTACGGCTATATCAAAATGGCTGAGAACTAACGGTTGGTTTGGTAATGCCAATTTGCATGGTATCCAGTTTGGATGGGAAATCACGGAAGCAGTGAACTTAGCATTCAGCGTTACCCGATATTCAGTAACAGTTGGTTCATCAACCTGCAATCCTACTGCAATAACACCTTATATCCAGGTAAATGATGGTGCATGGCAGCAGGTAAGCAGTGTTACTGTCAGTTCAGGAGCAAAAGTAAAATTTGGCCCGCAGCCTGTAAGTGGTGGATCATGGAGTTGGACCGGCTGTGGTACATCAGGAACATCAAGAGAGCAAACAATATATCCTACGACTTCATGCACTGCTACTGCCACTTACACAAATTCATGCGGAGCTAAAAGTACTCAGAATTTTACGGT
>JAJUGM010000456.1 GCA_029268165.1 Bacteroidota bacterium | reverse complement strand
TATATGATAATTGCTGTCAATACAAGGCTGCTAATTGCTGACAAGCTGAGTGGAATAGGATGGTTTGCTTATCACACGCTCAAAAGGATTGTTAAATGGCATCCCGAGCATAAATTCATTTTTTTGTTTGACCGTAAGTATGATGAAAGGTTTATATTTGGCTCAAATGTTATCCCCGAAGTAGTTCTTCCTCCGGCAAGGCATCCGGTACTATGGTATTTATGGTTTGAACATGCCATTGTGCCAAGAATAAGAAAGCATAAATCCTCCCTTTTCTACTCACCGGAAGGATATCTTTCGCTGAGGCTAAAAGAAGTCCCCTCATTGCCTGTAATACACGACATAAATTTTCACCGCGACAAATATGGGGTTCCTTTCCTCGATGGTGTTTTCTGGCGTTTTTATTTTCCGAAATATGCTGCTATGGCTTCAAGAATCATTACAGTATCTGAATTCTCAAAACATGAAATCGGTTCATATTACAATATTCCATATCATAAGATCGATGTGGCTTATAACGGAGCAGACAGCAGTTTTGCCCCATTAAGCCATGAGGAAAAAGTGCGAGTAAAACAAAAATATACGCAGGGAGAAGAATATTTTTTATACGTGGGCGTTCTGGTACCAAGAAAAAATATTGTAAGACTCATCCATGCTTATAACAGGTTTAGGGAAAGCAGCAGCAGCCGCATAAGACTTGTGATCGTCGGCGACAGGCTTTTTTTTACACCTGAGATGCAGCGGGCATATGAAAAATCGGTATGGAAAAACGATATTATATTTACCGGCAGGCTTGAACAGAATGAGCTTAGCATGGTTATGGGCGCTGCCCTTTCTTTAATACTGGTGTCATGTTATGAAGGATTTGGTATTCCGGTAGTTGAAGCTATGTATGCCGATGTTCCTGTAATAACTTCAAATGTTACTTCAATGCCTGAAATAGCAGGCAATGCTGCATTAATTACCGATCCGTATTCAGTTGAATCTATTAAGGAGGCTATGCTGAAAATGAGCAATGATGTAAAACTTCGTGAAGAATTAATTTCAAGAGGAAGAATAAGGCGACAGAAATTTACGTGGGACAATTCGGCAAGGTCAATATGGAACAGCATTGAAAAAGTAATGCAAACCAGAGGTGTTAAATCATAAACGTTTTGTAGACATGGATGTGGAACAGTTTTTTGAGCTTTTATTGCAGGAAACAAAAAAGAATACAACCTTGCAGAATTTATACCAGTTTGCCAAGGACAGGAAAAACTTTCTTTTCAGAAAGGCATATTATTGCCAGCGGCTTGAATACATAAGCAAAAAAATAACTGACCATAATGCCTTTATCTGGGATTGCGGCTGCGGCTATGGCACTACAGGTATTTTCCTTGCACTTAACGGGTTCAGAGTATTCGGCACGACGGTAGAATATTTCTTTGACCATATCCCACAGCGACTGGATTACTGGAGCAAATATGGAGATATCAGTAGTTTTAACGTGAATTACCAAGATATTTTTGACCCTCCGTTTTATAAAAGCCGGTTTGATTATGTGATCACACAGGATGTCTTGCACCACCTTGAACCTAATTATGAAGCGCTGCAAATCATCAGACAGGCAATGAAAGATAACGGCATGCTGGTTGTATGTGAAGAAAACGGGAATAATATAATTAATAACTTCAAACTGTTTTTAAGACGGGGAAATAAACGTATTATCGATCTGTATGATGAAAAGCTTAGAAAGACAATAAAACTGGGGAATGAGAATATCCAGAGCCTTGCTTCATGGAAAATAAAATTTGAGCAAGCCGGCCTCTCAGTTGCTAATGAAAGTATTGAATATATAAGGCTTTTCCCACCATTTTGTTTTAATAAAAACAATTATGATGATGTTATAAAAAGAGAAAACAAAATATGGCCAAGAAACAAATTGTTAAGAGAATATTTTTATTTCGGTATTAATTTTACAGCGTTAAAAAAGCATATTCTGCATTAGTGTTCTATACTCAACCCAACGGTAATGTAAAAAATACTGTAGTACCTTTATGTAATTCGCTGTTTATCCATATCCGGCCATTATGCTTTTCAATAAATTCTTTGCACAACAACAAGCCTAATCCACTTCCTTTTTCATCGGCTGTTCCCCGTGTAGTAATTTTTTCATCTAAAGTAAAAATCTTTTCTAACCTTTCAGGTGCAATGCCTACCCCTGTGTCGCTTATGGCGATTTCTACAATTGAGGGTAAAACTTTTGATTCAATCTTTATTTTTCCGCCGGGATTTGAGTATTTAACTGAATTGGTAATAAGATTTCTCAAAATAGTCTTCAGCATATTTCTGTCGGCAAAAATATTGATATCCTTTTCTCCATGGAATGCAATGGTTAACTTTTTGCTTGTAACAAAGGACATATAAAAGTCTTTTTCTTCCTCAATAAGTTGCCTCAGGTT
>JAJUGM010000455.1 GCA_029268165.1 Bacteroidota bacterium | reverse complement strand
GTCCACTTGTGTAAAGGGCTTATTTTTAACATCTGATGGCCTTCATCCCATTCAATCATTTTTGAATAAAAGCGGTCGATTGTTTGATCTCTTCGAATCCCGGTTATCCAGGCTTCATATCCGGCCAATGCCCTGTTCAAGGGTTCTACTTTACGGAGTTGACAGCAAAGTTTACGATTTTCTATGCTCTCGTAAAAAAGATTAATACCTTTTTCATGCACCATATTTTCAACACCTTGGTAATCAGGAAATAATACCTTTATTTTTATCTTATAGTGTCTGCAGGTTTTTTCAATAAGACTATAGGTTTCGGGAAACAGCCTGCCTGTATCAAGTGTAAAAATCGTTACAGGCAAACCTAACCGGACAATAACATCAGTAATTACCTGATCCTCAGCGCCCATACTTGAAGAAAATACCAGTTTGCTACTATAATGGTTAAAGAAATAAGTTATAATCTCTTCAGGAGCTGAATCGGCAAACCTTTCGTTCCAATCTTCAATATGCATTGTTTTCGTATCAGACATTTTTGCTTATTTAAGTTCTGTAATCTGTAAACTTAAAATTTTTAAAATAAAATTGATAACTTTATAGAAACATCATCTGTTAAATTTTGTTCTTAATTATTCATACATGAATTCCTTCCACAATAACACCATTTTAAATATAATAAGAAAACTTGAAAATATCATTTTGATTATTGTGCTCGTGGTATTTTCACTTATCCTGGTTCTTGCACTGGTTGATATTGTATATGAAATAGTTCTTGAAATTATAAATCCACCCTATATAATAATAAAGGCTGAGCGTCTGATGGACATTTTCAGTATTTTTCTCATTTTGTTTATCGGCCTTGAGTTGCTTGAAACCATAAAGGGTTATCTGAAAGAAGACGTTTTGCATGTGGAACTGGTTATCCTGCTCGCAATTATTGCCATATCCAGAAAAGTAATAGTCTGGAATTTTGATAAGCTGAGTAATAAAGAATTCAATTCTCTTGCCATTATGATCGTTGCCTTATCTTTCAGCTATTTTCTTTTAAAAATGAAATTACCAAAGCGCAAAAAGGAAAAAGAACCTGATTCTAAGGATTCATGATTTACAACATACATGAATAATCAGGCTTTTATTTTCTACCAAAAAGGCGACCTAAAGCACTTTTTCGTTTTAATACTTTTTCCTGATCAGAAAAAATATTAAGCGGATCAACAAATGACATAGCCTCCTCAGGCTCATAATATGCTGCTTTGTATGTAAGGCTGAGCACAGGCATAGGGGCTTCATTAATCACATGGTGAGCTACGGCTCCTATATAGTTGTCATGCGTTGTACTCTCAGTGTGAGTCATAATCATTATCAAATCAGCGTCTATTTCGGTTGCATATTCTAAAATCCTTCGGTAAACAGGTATTTCGGAGCGGCTATATAGTTTCATCTCGGTTTTAATGCCATTTTGCTGAATGGTTTTTTGTATTTGCCTGAGTGTACTATAAATCCTGCTGTCACGTATTTTAATACCGCCAATTACTGCAGATACCAAATAAATAGTTGAATTATAATGCTTTGCCATTGCTATGGCATTGCATAATTGCGATTTTGACTGATGAGAGAGATCAAGAGGCAGAACAATTTTAAGAGGCTTTGCCGGTTTCCTGCTTTTAACAGTTATTACAGGCCATTTAGAATGTGTTATAATATGAGAATTGGTAGTGCCAAGTATTTTATCGCCATCAATAAACTGGTCATTATCACCAATAAGGATAACTGATGGATCTATTGATGTCGCATACTCAAGTATTTTACGATGCGGTTTACCGGCATCAACTTTAATTATTGTTTCAATTCCTACTGTTGACAGATATTTTTCTTTCAGTTCATCGAGTTTTTTCAAAGCTTTTTCTGTATGCTGAACCAGTTCACTTTTTGTTTCTAGTATATCGGCTAAAATACCGCCGGTCTCGGCAATATTCAACAAATATACTTTTCCGTTTATGAACGGCGCAATCTGAGCGGCCATTTGAATGGCATTAACAGATGGAGCTTCAAAATCCACAGGAATTAATATATCTTTATTAAAGCGAATCATAATGAAAATAATTATGACAGTAAAAGTAATTAATTTATCACAAGGTTGAATGAAAATGCCGGTATATATGTTTTATTTCAGGGGCATTATTCAGCATATCAAGGTTTTCAATTCTTCCGCATTCATACCAGAGGGATTCATTATGCTCGTATCCTTTAATTATATGATCTTTAGCGAGCCTCAAATAAAGATCGGTTATTGAAAATGCGTCTCTTTCAATAATTAAATCAAATATCGAAGGTTCTATGACATGAATAACACTGAAAGCAATGGCTTTAAAATCCACAGCCGGCCTCGACCATCTGATTTCACAAGTAGTATTATTACGCCAACCACACAAGTCATTATTATTATTAAAAAGAAATTCGCGGGGTGATGTTCTTTTTTTATCAGCAAGCGT
>JAJUGM010000454.1 GCA_029268165.1 Bacteroidota bacterium | reverse complement strand
GTATAAAACCTGTTCTCAGCCTTATTGACCATGAACCTGTGGTGAACAGCACTCAACTTGAACTTTGGAACTGGATGGCCGGGTATTATGTCTGTACACCGGGCGAAATCTTTAAAGCTGCTATGCCTGCCGGATTCAGGCTTGAAAGCGAAACCAGACTTTACCTCAGACGTGAAATAAGCCCTGATGACGGAATATCGGATGAGTCAGTACGGATTATCAGTCTTCTTGAAAAAAACAACTATATAGCCGTTTCTTCATTGCAAAAGTTGACAGGCAAAGCCGATATTATAAAATTAATAAAACCTCTCATTGAAAAAGGGCTTGCAGGAACTGATGAAGAAATCAGAAAGGCCTATAAACCTAAAATGGTTGACTTCATCAGACTAAACCCTCAGTTGAAGGATGAGGCCAGGCTACATCTGCTGCTGGATAAACTGATGAAATTTCCGGGGCAGTATGATGCAGTAACAAGATTTATCGATTTAACCTCAATGTCTGAAAATGCTTTTTCAGAAGGCCTTGAAAAAGCATTTTTTATGCATAAAGCCAATGCTGGCCATTCGGCAATTAAAAGCCTTGTAAAAAAAGGAATTTTTGAAATATCTCGTAAACAGGTTTCACGTATTTCATGCACACCCGCTTCACTGACAGCTCCTGTAGTCTTAAATGAAAGTCAGCAGAAGGCATTGGATCAGATCAGGGAAAGCTTTGAAGCAAAAGATGTGGTACTGCTGCACGGTATTACTTCAAGCGGAAAAACAGAGATATATATTCATCTGATAAAAGAAATGCTGGATAAGGGAATGCAGGTGCTTTACCTTTTGCCTGAAATTGCCCTCACAACCCAGATTATTTCAAGACTTAGAAA
Organism: Bacteroidota bacterium; assembly: GCA_029268165.1. Classification (GTDB taxonomy): domain Bacteria; phylum Bacteroidota; class Bacteroidia; order Bacteroidales; family UBA10428; genus UBA5072. Next base: position 1,628 of record JAJUGM010000454.1, on the reverse strand, counting down.
AGTTTTTGGAAATAAAGCAGGCATATATCATTCAAAATTTTCTGATAATGAACGTACTGAAATATGGAACTATCTTTTATCGGCAGAGCAAACAATTGACGTGAAATACCAGCTTATTGTCGGCGTTCGTTCATCGGTTTTCCTGCCTTTCACAAAGCTCGGACTTGTTATTATAGATGAAGAACATGAAAACACATTCAAGCAGTTCGACCCTGCGCCCCGGTATCATGCCCGTGATACGGCCATCGTCCTGGCCCGTATGCACAATGCAAAAGTATTGCTTGGCTCGGCCACTCCATCTCTTGAATCATACTATCACGTAATTTCGGGCAAATATAGCTTTGTGGAGTTAACAACCCGTTATCTTAACGTGCAACTGCCTGAAATTAATATTATTGACCTTCGCGATGCATACCGCAGAAAGCAGATGCGGTCGCATTTCTCGGAGCAATTGCTTCATGAAATGAAAGTTGCATTAGACCAGCGTGAGCAGATTATACTATTTCAAAACCGCCGGGGTTTTTCGATTTACCTTGAATGTTCCGATTGCGGACGTATTCCGAAATGCAGAAACTGCAACGTAAGCCTGTCTTATCATAAAAAAGAAAACAAGCTCATTTGCCACTACTGCGGCTATTCATCAAAAATTCCAGTTATATGCGCTGATTGTGGCAGTTCAAAAATTCAGACCCGCGGATTCGGGACAGAAAAAATTGAAGATGATCTGGCAGTATTTTTCCCTCATGCACGTATTGCAAGGATGGATGTAGATACAACCCGTTCAAAGGCCTCGTATGAAAGGATAATAAGTGATTTTGCCTCGGGTAACATTGATATACTGGTTGGCACACAAATGATTTCAAAGGGTCTTGATTTTGATAATGTAAGCCTTGTGGGCATTCTTAATGCCGATAATATGCTGAATTACCCCGATTTCAGAGCTTATGAGAGAAGTTTTCAGCTGATGCTGCAGGTGAGCGGCCGGGCCGGCAGGAAAAGCAAACGCGGAAAAGTAATGATACAGACATTTGACAGTAAAAATGATTTGTATAATCTGGTGAAGCACCATGATTATGCATCTTTTGCCCGCGTACAGCTCACCGAAAGAAAACAATTCAATTATCCGCCTTATGCCCGCGTAATTGAAATTATTTTAAAACACCGGAAAGACAATATAGTTAGGGAGGCAGCTGAATATTTTGTGCAAAAACTAAGAATGCAAACTGATAGTCAGGTACTGGGCCCCGAAAACCCTTTGATTGACAGGGTTAAGAACTACTGGCTGAAGCGTGTTCTGGTGAAAATTGAAAAAGAAAAATCAGTGATACAGGCAAAGGAGGCAATAAAAACAGCTATAAATGATTTGAAAAATAATACGGCCTACAGGCAGGTTCTGGTAATTGTTGATGTTGATCCTTATTAATCAATGCTTTAATGGTTAGGTGTATAGCAAAGCAATAACTCAGGCACAATGATTACCAATATCAACAGACTTAAACCGCATTGAATATAAATTTTGAATATTTTTATCTGATTTATTGAAAAAAAGAAACGCTCTTTGCAGAGCGTCGGGTTAAAGATGCTATCTTTAATGATGTTTTTGTATTGCAAAGAAAATATGTAAATAT
>JAJUGM010000453.1 GCA_029268165.1 Bacteroidota bacterium | reverse complement strand
CCTGTCAGATGGTTCGAATTTAATTATATGCATGCCTGGCTGGCTTCAGGCGTTGTTGACAGCGTCAGAAGTTATAGTTATACCAACAGCTATGGTACCAGCACCCGCATTGTTTATTTGCCAAAATATCTGGCAGCAAATATGTTTACTTTCATCCCACTGAAAGGATACTATTTTTCACTTGGTAATTCAATAATCTACAGCGATATGAATGTTCACCCTGCCTATCTGATACCTTTTCTCCTTTACAAATCAGTGGATCACACGCTAAACCAGGGACTTACTAATGAGGGCGGTGAAAATTCACAATTTTATATTGACTTTAGCATGCGCCGGTTTAAACACCTTCACCTGTTTTTTACTATGTTTTTTGACGATATCTCAACCAGAAGATTTTTTGAAAACGGGCATTTTGATTATTACAGTTTTAAAGCAGGTACCCGAATCTCAAATCTGCCAGATAATCTGTTTTTTACCGCTGAATATACCCAAACCTATCCGCTGGTTTACAAACATATCATTCCTACCACCACTTACGAATCAAATCAATATACCCTTGGCCACTATTTGCAGGATAATGCAAGAGAATTGTACGTAGATATTATTTTCCGCCCGGTTATAGGACTCTCATTGAAAACATGGTATGCTGTGGCACAAAAGGGACCTGATCATGAAGCTTTGGGCACTAACCGGATTGAAGTAGTCAACATGTTTCTCGATACCGTCAAATGGCAGAATAACACCTTTGGATTTTCTGCCCGTTTTCAGTTTATCAACAATGTTTTTGCCTTTGTTGAAATAGAATATTCACGTATTAAAGGCGAAATTGAGAAATATACTCCACCTTATTTCAGAAATAATGCCACAACAATTTCATTAGGAGTTAATTACGGATTTTGAAATAAAACAAAAAACCCCTGCAGTTTGCATTGGTTTAACGGTGTGGAATCAATGACTCCTCAGGCAAACACACAGGGGAGGATCCAGGGTCTAATCAGACCTGGGTAGGTAGGCCCCTTCCGGGATTTAATATTTTTTTAATTGCAATTGTCATTTGTTTTTCCGGGAGTTCCGTAATCTCCGGTATTATATTCTGATGTTGCTGTACACCACCAGTTGCCCGATTGGGCATCGACGGCATTCAGATGCAACGGATTAAGGCTTAATGAGGCGCCATTAGGTACTGCAAAACCACTTCCTCCATAGGTTACAGAAAATATTTCGCTGCCATCAGTGCCGTCTGTGCCATAATTGCTGATACTTAATCTGGCACTGGTATTTGTGAGTGTTATGCTGGTTCCATAAACATATTTTGGCCCCTCAAAAGAAGTATCATTACGTGCCAGTGCATAACATTGCCCGGGAAGTACGATGATAGGCTCACTTATAATATGAATATTGGCTTCATCACGGCGTAAAACCAGGTTTTTTAAATTAACTGCCTTCTGAAGGGCGTTATATATTTCAAACCATTCGCCTGTGGCATCATCCAGAGCAGCAGGATTAGCCATGATTTCAGAAATAATTAGCCCTCCCTCGGGTACAGTGCCTTCCAATACATCCACATCTTCTATTAAAGCAATAATTTCAGTTGAATCCACCGAATCATCAAGGTTAATCTGAATAGCTGCTCCGCTGTTATCAGGAACTGCATCAACCCTGATTTCATAATGTTTTTTCGGTTGGGCATTGCTGATAGTCCCGGTAAGAATTTTTGTTGCAGGTTCACTGCCCTTTAAATAATTCAGAGTTGCTTTTATATCCAGGTCACCTGGATCAAAATAGCCTGCCCTCGTTTCTGTTGCGGAAAATACCAATGAATCGGTCCCTCTTCTGATAACTGTTTGATAATTTGTAAAACTGTTTTTTACCTGATCGGAATAAACTATGGATACAACGCAATTAGCCAGCTCACAATTAACAATTACAGTCTTCTGGTCATTGTTCGCTATAGTAATATTTTCTGTCCTACCATAATAATAAGGATTGTCAAAAGCAGCAGGTTTCTGATTACCAGAATGTGCGACAATAAAATAAGTGCCTGATGGTAATTCAATGAATTCGGTCATTTCTGAAGCTTTATCAAAAACCTTAAACAAATCACCATCCGACTTATAAATTTCTATATGAAAATTTTCAACTGAGTGTGTGGATTTCAAAGAATTACTGATTTCATTAACCTGAATAAACAGACCAATTTCTATTTTCAGCCTGCCCTTTCCTTTTTCTTCATCGGGTAAATCGTCTTTTTTACATGAACATATTGTTGCACTTAAAAACATGAATAAATATAACGGCCAGTGTTTTTTCATAGGCAATAAAGGTATTTAATGTTATTTAAATGATTGATTCCAATGTTTAATACCCTTAATACCTGAAAAGTAACCCTGCAAAAATTTTTTTTTATCAATTTTCTAATTCAGGGCATACAGAAACGCCGAGTTAAAGAGGTGGAATAATGAATCAGAAAAAATATTCCTCCTCGCACATTTAACTAAAATGAT
>JAJUGM010000452.1 GCA_029268165.1 Bacteroidota bacterium | reverse complement strand
GGTTACTTTTGTCTTGCGATGTACTCAGACTGTATTGCTTGCATTCGTGGTTTTGAACAGATTGATGGATACGATCAGCCTTGTTGCACTAAAATATCCTTTTTATTTGGCCCTGGCTGCACCTTGTTTTTAGCCCGGATTAGCCATTAGGAGCCCTGCGAACTAATGACTTCCCCGATCATAGATTAATAAATGCTTATGCAATAAAGCATTTGTAATCAACTCACAAGGATTGGAATTGAAACTCTCACTGCATCGGGGTTTTAAGGGAAAACTGCTTAGGCCGTGTTGCTTTGCGGAACGCCTGCTGCTGATTTTTCTTAATCGCATTGTATTAAAAATTTTTCTAGTGCAATAATTGGGTTAATTTAGCAGGATGAAATATGTTTATACACATCATATTAATCAGATACAACTTTTTTCAGGAAGGTTATTCCATTATGTAAGTCAGCATAACCCCTGCATATTCCTTGACAGTAATAGTCATTTATTCGCTGACCGGAAATACAGCCGCTTTGATATTCTTGCAGCATGTGGAGCCGCACTCCAATTGAAAGGATCAGACAGAAAGATACTTCAGAATCTGAAAAACACGATAGGTGAGTATTCTTCATGGTTATTTGGTTATCTGGGTTATGATGTAAAAAATTATATTGAAAATCTTAGGTCGGAGAATATTGACAGACTTGGATTCCCTGATATTTTCTTTTTCCGGCCTGAAATTGTTTTTATAGTGAGAGGAAATGAAATAAGAATTGAAAGTGACAAAATAGTTGAAGATGAACTTTTTAAGATATTTCACAACATAACCGGCATGGATATTAATCTGAAAGTTCGATCTGCCGATTTTGATGTTTGCCATCGTATGTCGCATGCAACATATATTGAACGGGTACGGGCTATTCAGCAGCATATTAATCGCGGCGATATCTATGAAATGAACTTCTGTCAGGAATTTTATGCAGAAAATGCAACAATTAATCCTGAGTCAGTATATTTATCACTTCAGGCAGCAGCACCTGCTCCTTTTTCAGCCTTTATGGCATTTGGCCCTTATTGCTTGATCGGAGCGAGCCCCGAACGATTTTTGTTCAAATCAGGCAACAGGGTTGTCAGCCAGCCTATGAAAGGCACTATCAGGCGGGGGATTAATATTGCTGAAGATTTGCAAATGCAAAAGAGGCTATATAATGATCCTAAGGAAAGAGCTGAAAACATTATGATTGTTGACCTCATGCGCAACGATCTGTCAAAAACCGCGATGGCAGGCAGTGTGAAAGTCCCTGAATTATGCAGTATATACACTTTTAAGCATTGGCATCAGATGGTATCAACTGTTTTATCAGAGATAAAGGACGATTGTTGTCCCCTGGATATTATTCTGAATGCATTTCCCATGGGTTCGATGACAGGTGCACCCAAAATAAGGGCAATGCAATTGATTGAAACGTATGAAATGACCAGGCGCGGATTGTTTTCAGGGGCTCTCGGATATTTTTCACCTTCTGGTGATTTTGATTTCAATGTAGTCATCCGTAGTATTTTATATAATAAAGAAAATAGATATCTTTCATACCATACTGGTGGAGCAATAACATCCATGTCTGATCCTGAAAATGAATATAATGAATGCCTTCTTAAAGCTGAAGGGATAATTAATGCATTGAATGGAGTTTGAAATTAATAATATAATAAAGGATTTCAGATGCTTTCTGAATAAAGAATGCAACTGCGACAGCAATGAGTTTTTTCTTCTTGCCATTAGCGGTGGTATTGATTCTATGGTGATGCTCGACCTGTTTCATCGGGCGCAACTGAATTACGCAATATTGCATTGTAATTTTCAGCTCAGGGGCGATGAATCAGATGACGATGAGGTATTTGTAAGGCATGCTGCACAACAGAAAGGAGCCAAGTTATATATCCGCAGATTTGAGACGAAAAATTATGCAGATGAGCACGGAATTTCTATTCAAATGGCCGCACGGGATTTACGTTACAATTGGTTTTATGAAGAGGCTCGCAGGCTGAATGCAGGCGCTGTTGCAACTGCCCACCATAAAGATGATGCAGTGGAAACATTTTTTATAAACCTTTCACGCGGCACAGGCATTAGAGGATTGACTGGTATTAAGGCCAGAACAGGAAATATCATAAGACCGCTTCTGTTCCTTTCAAGGAAGGAAATAAGTTTTTACGCTCACAAGGAAAATATTGAATGGCGTGAGGATTCATCAAATGCTTCCGATAAATACTTACGAAATAAAATAAGACATTTGATAATTCCTGAGGCAAACCGGGTAATTCCGGGATTTTCTGATGCTGTTTTCAGGACAATCATTCAGTTAAAAAGTACAGAATACCTACTCGAGAAAGCAGCTGCAGATTTTATTGGCAGGGCTTTAAGAAAAACGGGAAACACAACAAAGATTTCTATAGATGAAATAAAAAAAGTCTCGCCTGCTGATATTATTCTTTTTGAAATATTGCAAAAGTATGGTTTTAATTACGACACAACCT
>JAJUGM010000451.1 GCA_029268165.1 Bacteroidota bacterium | reverse complement strand
AAGTTTATCCGTGCGGATAAAAAATATTTTTGGCGGAATTATGGTGCTTAGGTGTGAATGCTGATGGGGCTTTGTCACAAACCCCACATCCTTTTTTATCCTGACACAAAAAAGGATGCAAAAAAAGCCAGGGCTGAACCCGGATTTGTTATCAGCACTATTTTTCAAATGACCGACATTTGGAAAATTTATCATTGAATATTAATGTTTTGCAATGATCAATCGGGGTGTAATAGTAATTCTGCCAATTTTTTCATTTTATTTTCCATCAATGACTAATTGACAGTTTTTCAGGCATGGCATATACTTTGTAAAACATCGAACCGAGTATGATTGTGTTATTTTAAATTTAAACCACTATAATTATGGAGAAAGGAAAGATAAACGTAACAACTGAAAACATTTTCCCCATCATTAAAAAATTCCTCTATTCAGACCATGAAATTTTCCTCAGAGAGTTGATATCCAATGCCGTTGACGCAACCCAGAAAATTAAAACCATGGCTAATATGGGTGATTTTAAGGGTGAATTGGGCGACCTTACCATACGTGTTAAGGTTGATAAGAAGAAAAAGACAATAACTGTTTCTGATCAGGGCATTGGCATGTCAGCTGAGGAAGTGGATAAGTATATTAACCAGATTGCATTTTCGAGTGCAGAAGATTTTCTGACAAAATACAAAAATCAGGCAAATGCAATCATCGGGCATTTCGGGCTTGGTTTCTATTCTTCATTCATGGTATCAGAGAAGGTTGAGATAATAACAAAATCTTATGATACTGAAAAACCTGCTGTCAGATGGGTTTGCGAAGGCAATCCAGATTACACCATTGAAGAAACCAGCCGTGAAAACCGCGGTACCGATATTATTCTACATATAGATAAAGAATCCGAAGAATTTCTTGATAATTCACGTATTGAAGGGATATTAAAGAAATATTGCCGCTTTTTGCCTGTACCTATTGCTTTTGGCAAGGAAACCGAATGGAAAGACGGCAAATCAGTGGAAACGGAAAAGGACAAAATTATAAACGATACCAATCCATTATGGACGCGTAAACCGGTTGACCTGAAAGATGAGGATTATCTCAGCTTTTACCATAATCTTTATCCGCTGGCAGAAGACCCGTTGTTCAACATTCACCTGAATGTTGATTATCCTTTTAACCTGACAGGTATATTATATTTCCCAAAAATCAAGAATAACTTTGAAATTCAGAAAAATAAAATACAGCTATACTGCAATCAGGTGTTTGTAACAGATTCGGTTGAAGGAATCGTGCCCGAGTTCCTTACCTTATTACATGGAGTTATTGATTCGCCTGATATTCCGCTTAACGTATCACGCAGTTACCTGCAGAGCGATTCCAATGTTAAGAAGATATCAGCTCACATTACTAAAAAAGTAGCTGATAGGCTTCAGGAAATTTTTAAGAATAACCGGGAACAATTTGAGAAAAAATGGGACGACCTGAAGATATTCATTGAATATGGCATGATAACAGAAGAGAAATTTTATGACCAGGTGTCGAAGATAGCCTTGTTTAAGAACACTGAAGGAAAGTTTTTCACCATAGAAGAGTACGAAAAACTCATCAAAGAAAATCAGAAAGATAAAAACGGCACGCTGGTTTATTTATATGCTACTCAAAAGGAAGAACAGTACAGCTTTATTGAGGCAGCCCGTCAGAAAGGCTATGATGTGTTACTCATGGATGGTTATCTTGACACGCATTTTATTAATCATCTTGAAAGCAAACTGAAAAACAGCCATTTTGTGCGGGTCGATTCCGATGTAATTGATAAACTGATTTCAAAAGATGAGAAGCGCGAGTCGAAATTAACTGCTGAACACCAGCAGGAGCTTTCTCAGGTATTTCAGAGCCAGCTGCCTGAAAACAAAACCCATTTTTCAGTAATCTTTGAAAACCTTAATGAAACAGACAGTCCTATTGTTATTACCCAATCAGAATACATGCGCAGGATGAAAGACATGGCTCAGCTTGGCGGCCCTGCAGCATTTTACGGTAATCTTCCCGATCATTTTAATGTGGTGATTAATTCAAACCATCCGTTGATATTAAAGATTAATGACGACAAGGAAAAGAAATGCCGGAAAGACCTTGAAAAATATGATGAAAAAATAAAACCCCTGGAAGAAAATAAAAAAGAAATAGAAACTGCCAACAAGGGGAAAAAGGATGATGAGATTCCTCAGGCAGATAAGGACAGGATAAAAGACCTTGACGACAAAATACAGGAATTCAAGGAGAAACAAAAGGAAGTCCTTAAAAATTTCGGAAGCAAAAATAAGCTTGTAAGGCAATTGATTGACATTGGCCTACTTTCAAACAACATGCTAAAAGGGGAAGACCTTAACCGGTTTATAAAACGCAGTATTGAACTGTTGTAACTGATTCAGGCCTCCAATAATGCATTTAAGGAGGCCTGTGTTTTTTATAACCCGGTAGTGTAAAGAATTTTGTGTAAATCTAGTAGCTACGTCAAGGTCTAAAAAATCTT
>JAJUGM010000450.1 GCA_029268165.1 Bacteroidota bacterium | reverse complement strand
ATCCTGCCTGTATTTTTCTTATACTGAACCGGCAGCTTAAGCGGATTGTCAACACCAGGTGAAGAAACTTCAAGCTCATAATCGTCAATTTCGTGTCCCATTTTGTGCTGAATCATTCGGCTGATGACTGCACAGTCATCCAATGAAATGCCTTTGAGGCAATCGGCATAAACCAATATTTTGCCCGAAGACCTTACCTGTAAGTCAACCAGAAAAAAACCCATTTCTGCAAGGTCATTTTCAATGGCCAACCGTATGTTTTCAGCAGTTACCAATATACCGTAAATAAAAAACAATAAAATAGGGGACTTTTGTCCCCTATGAAACATTTGAAAAACTAATGCAAAGGTAACATGTTTTTTTAAAAAAACAAAAATTTTATATCTCTCGAAAAAGAATAGCCTTATTTTAATTTATTTTCAAAAAACAATTCTTCTTTTAACCTTTTAAGGGCTTTTTCCGCTTCCCCTTTTTGATATAATAATTCATGAGCTTTGTAAGTATCGTCAGGCATTTTCATTTTCGATAATTCATCCAGAAACATCTGGTATTTTGCATAGGCGGTTTCTTTGTTTTTCAGATTTTTTTCGTATATCGAAGCTATTGATATTAAAATTAATTTGTTGTCCGGATTTGAACTGTAAGCATTTTCATAATATGTAAGGCTAAGGGAATAATCACCCAGTTCCCGGTAGGTAAGGGCTATCTGTTCATAAATAACCGAAAGGGATACCGGATTGGGAATCATTAAGGCTATAGCTCTGAAGAAATAACTGATACCCAGCCTCTTTTGATTGGTATTTACCAGGCAAAGCCCGTAAATGTAATTTAATTCAGGGTTCAGAGAATCAAGCTTTAATGCTTTTACCATGTAATCACGAGCCTCCTTGTATTCAGTGACATAATAAAGCAATGTACCCAGGTTTTTGAGCACAGTTAATGAACTGTCGCCTGTTGAATACAATGTTTTCAATAGCGGAAGTGCCGGTTTGAAAGTTTTTTTCTGAATATAAGCCAGCGCTTTAAGTTTTAAAAAAGCAGCGTTAAGAGAATCATATTGTAAGGCTTCATCACAGAAATAAATTACTGTGTCAGGGTTTTTTTGAGGTTGAGTTCACAAAGCCTTTTTATGGCAACCATATTAGAGTGATTATGCCTGTATATTACGGAATAATTACTAAGTGCAGCCGAATCGTTGCCAAGTTTGTTATAATTATCAGCAAGGTGCATGCGGTAGTAAGCATTCAGGGAATCGTACTGAAGATTCTTCTGTAAAAGCATGATGGCTTCATTAAGATTATTGTAAAATTCGTAAATCACAATCATTTTTTTTACCATGTCAGCATCTTCAGGCACTATGCCTTTTTTTATCAGGTTCAATACGTCAGTATATTGCCCGTTATCGAATAACACATCAATCAATAGCCTGTGAATATTAATATCATCGGGGAAAAGTCTTGCTGCCTTTTGAAGTAGTGGTAAAACCGATGCATTATCGGCAAGTTTTCGCCATGCCATGGCATGCCAGTAATAATCATCAGCCTGACCACCTGAGGCTATAGCTTTCTCAGACAACTTAATTATTTCTGAATAATTCTGCTGTAAAAAAAGTAAAGGGTAGTTTAGCTGTTGAGCTGTTATGTTTGTAAAGAATATAAATGAAGCAAAGCATATTGCAATCTTTCTGTTTAACATATTTAATCGATTTTATATTTAGGTGAGGACATCAAATTAATACAGGCTTAAAATAATTCTTAATTTTGCTATTTTACAAATTTTAAACTTAAATCAGTGCCAAACAAACTTAAGATTATTAACGATCCGGTTCATGGTTTTATTAAGCTTACAACAGGGTTTATTTTTGATTTGCTGGAACATCCTTATGTTCAGCGTCTCCGCAGGATCAAGCAATTAGGGCTTACAAGCCTTGTTTACCCGGGGGCAACTCACACCCGGTTTCAGCATGCACTGGGGGCTTATCATTTGATGAATCAGGCTATAGATAACATCCGTCAAAAAAAAATTGAAATTACCGAAAAAGAAGCCGAAGCAGCTTCAGCAGCCATACTTTTGCATGACATCGGGCATGGTCCGTTTTCACATGCTCTTGAGCAAACTATAATTCCTGAAATTAAACATGAAGAACTTTCCCTTATTCTCATGCACCGGCTTGATGATGAATTCAGCGGAGCCCTTCAGCTTGCTCTGGGAATTTTTCAAAACCAGTATCCCAAAAAATACCTGCATCAGCTGGTATCGAGCCAGCTCGATATGGACAGGATGGATTACCTGATGCGCGACAGCTTTTATACAGGTGTTGCAGAAGGCACTATTGGCACCGAGAGAATTATCAAAATGCTCAATGTATCTGAAAACGAACTGGTTGTTGAGTCAAAAGGCATTTATTCCATTGAAAAATTTCTGATTGCCCGCCGTATGATGTATTGGCAGGTTTATTTCCACAAAACCGTTATTGCTGCTGAAAATATTCTGGTTAAGACTTTGCAAAGGGCAGTTGACCTGGTTAAAACAGGGGT
>JAJUGM010000449.1 GCA_029268165.1 Bacteroidota bacterium | reverse complement strand
GGCGCATCCAGTGGATATCGTCGGTCAGGGGGTCTGATAGGTACCAAAAGCTGTTTCACGTGTTTCGGGTATTACAGTATAATGATTCAAAGCAACATTACCCAGAAAGCTCAACTCAATTTTTTTAGTGAGGTCATAAGTCAAAAAACTCTGAAAATCTAAATATTTTGGTTTATAATCGCCTTTTGTCTGCAAGGAGTTTAATAAATACTGATTTGTCTTATATCGTAGCCCTGAAATATGTGTAAAGCGCCGGTTATTTGAAGCGCCTTCAAGATGCAAAGACGCTCCCAGCAGGCTTGCCATGGCACTCCCCTTAAATGCTGAAGGCCTTTTATATTTAATATCCAATACTGATGACATTTTATCGCCAAATTGGGCTTCAAAACCACCGGCAGAGAACTGAACAGAAGAAACCATAGCTGCATTAATAATGCTTAATCCTTCCTGTTGACCGGAACGGATAGTCAATGGCCTGAATATTTCTATATCATTAATATAAACCAGATTCTCATCAAAATTACCACCTCTGACTGAATATTGCGAACTCATTTCATTTCTGGCAGAAACACCCTGTGTTATAAGCATTGACTCAATACCACCGGCAGGAGTTGGAATACGATCAATAGATTTGATGTTAATTCTTTCAAGGGAACCTGCTTTTTCGAATTTACTTTCGATTATTACCTCATTTATCATCTCGGTGGCAGGTTCCAGTTGCCTGTTTATTTCCATTATCTGGCCGGGATTCAGATTAACAGAGAAAACCAGTTTATTGTATCCTAGATATGAAATTTCAATGGTGATATTGGTTAATGCAGGAACTTTAAGCTCAAAAAAGCCTGTAGTACCTGATACCGTTCCGCTTTTATGAGTAAGGTCAATAATATTCGCGCCAATAACCGGAAGTTTATTTTCATCAGTTAGAATACCTCTGATATAAGCATCATTCTGAGAAAAAACAGGTAGCAAGGATTTTATGCATAATACAATCATTAATATATTACTTCTGTATTTACTCATAAAAAGCTTTCGTCAAAGTATATTAACAACAATTGATGGATTATATTGCGGATATTATTTCATTATTATCTTATTTATTTTTTTTGCTTTTGAAATCTCCACGTTTTAAAGCCTTAAAAAATTCGGCCCAGGCAAACGGGTTCATGATCTGGTAGGTTGGATATAACCCCCTGTTATAAGTCTGGCGATATTGTTGTTCCATTACTTCCCTGAAATTAGAACGCGCATCCGGCTCATAGTCCATAATAATCTGTGTCCGCAGCAATGCTATGTTTCTGCGTGCTTTTTCAATGTCATCTTCAGGTAATTTAAGGTTAACAAATGCTTCTTTAAATTCTTCGTATGATTTCCAGGGATAAATTTCAACTGCATCAATCATAAATGTGTCAACTTCGAGCATGACATCGAGGTGCAGGAAATGGTCAGGCAAGTACCGCGAGATTTTCAAATATCTCCTCTTGTATCCTACTTCTGAAAACAACACGGTATCACCTTCTTCCACTACCAGTGAATAGCGGCCATCATTATTAGATATCGTCCCCCTGTAACTGTTCAGTATAAGCACATGTGAAAACGGCATGGGCTCGAGCAGTTCATTTATGATCCTCCCGCTAAGCTGAATAAGTTTCCTCTCTTGGGCCGTAACAATTATTAAACCGGAAAAAAAAAGGATTGTCGTAAAACAAAAGTATTTCATTATTATTTTTTATTATAACAGAGTATCAGCCATCATTCCCATATCATCTGAAAAATTCAAAAATAGTTAAAATATCCAATAGCGGACCATTCAATGAATGTTTTTCATTATTTTTATTCCGAAAATAAATGTTTTCATATTATGGTTGTCCAGAAAGAGATTACTATAGGTCCATTTAAAAAAGGATTTCATTTAATTACAAGAATTATTGAGCAAAATCTTGAAAATCCTCCAGAAAAAGGGATACTAAATATTCATCTGAAACACACCTCAGCAGGTTTATGTCTCAATGAAAATGCTGATCCGTCGGTCAGATATGGCTTTAATTCTTTTATCAGCAAGTTGGTCCCGGAGAATGACCCTTGTTTCACACATATTCTTGAGGGTGCAGATGATATGCCGGCGCATATCAAATCAGGTATATTCGGACAAACATTAAACATACCCATCACCAACTACAGACTTAACCTCGGAACATGGCAGGGAATATATTTTTGTGAATTCAGAAATTATGGCGGAACTCGTGAACTGGTACTGACAATAATTGAATAATTTTTATTAACTTAGATGCTAAAGCCAAACCTGATATGTTTAAAGAAAAAGATATACAACAGTTAAAATCAAGAGGAATTGATCCGAAAGAGGCTGAAAAACAAATCGGATATTTTAAGAAAGGTTTTCCCTTTATGAGATTAGTGAAAGCAGCTTCTATAGGGCAGGGTATTATTCGTTTGACACAAAATCATCTTAAGGATTTTGCGGATAAATATTCTTCAAATAAAAATATAGATATAATTAAGTTTGTCCCAGCATCAGGTGC
>JAJUGM010000448.1 GCA_029268165.1 Bacteroidota bacterium | reverse complement strand
CCCGTTACCATCCATATAATGGACATCGGGGAACTGGGGATGAAGCATGTTCCAGTAAACATTATGAAATCTCCTGAACGGATCACCCAGATATATATCTGACTGAGCTACACCAACAACATTGACAAGATGTTTCAGCAATGCCAGACATAGCTGTGGCGTAGCATCCATGTGTTCAAGCCAGGTGATTTTTTCAGTCTGGTTACTCCATGAACCGCAACACGATGTAGTAAGATTTATTTTTATGTATATTTTTTCACCTGGTTGATACCCAATACTTCCTTTGCCATGCATTTGATTGAAGTATACAAACAGGTCATTCCAGGCTGCAGCAAGGTTATTTTTACCTGCCAGTTGCCTTATACCTCTTGAGAGCATTTTTTCTACCACAACAGAATCGGTATTCTGAAACCAATAATCACCTGCCGTATTGGTGCATGTTTCATCGGTAGCGTAAGGGTCATATACCCAGACAACGCGTCCCGGGAAAATGCCTTTTGCAACTCCTATGGGATTATTTACATCGGCTTTTATTTCGGTTACTCCCGAAAATGCCCTGTTTTGCTCAAAAGGTATGGTCAGAAAGGCAGAAAAAAGAGCCACGGCAAGAAATAATAAGCCTTTAAAATAATTAGAAAACCTGAAATGCTGACGGAATTTATTAAAAGAAAACACTGATGTTGTCAAGCCTGCAATATAAATAATAAAAGTAGCAGCCCAGGGAGCTGATGCCCTTACGCAGGGATAGTTAATACGGCTTGGTTTTGGTATAACTCTGATAAGGAACCATATAAAAGAAGCCAGCCCTATAAACAAAAAAACAATGTATGAAATCAATCGTGAATTTCCGGTAAATCCTTGCTTGATCCGGGTTTTAAAAATGTTTAATGACATGTTATTTGTTTTCATTTCACTTGATTTATAATAATTAAATGAATAAGGTTATGTTAATTTACAATATTTGCAAATGAGCCGAATAATTATATTGGGAAATATCTGTAATAACTTTCATGCGTATAATATATAAACCCTTTTTATTTTGAGGGAACCATTCAATGATCTGTGTACCGGCATTGAATTTACCGCCGGCAATATTTTCAATCCATTGCCCATTAGCAGAATATAAATCAATGGTGAGATTGCACCGGTTTTCAAGATCAAACTTTATAGTGGCATTTGAAAAGCAAGGATTCGGGAATACTTCAAAAGTCTTACAAATATTATTTTCTGCTATATTACTACTTCCCTGATAAATATGAAATAACTTTACCAGATCAATTCCACCGCCCGTTCCCAGATTTACTGAATATTGCATGTCATTTTCATTGTTCCAGTGTTCATGAACGCCGAGACTTCCAATAGGCGAGCCCGTATTATCGGGATCATAAATAATTCCTGCAGGCCACCATTCACTGCTGGCTGCCTGATGAAGGTAATCATCAACACCATCATACTGAACATAGGTATATCTTGGCGGATTAACTGCCATATCAGGTGTTTTGAATTCTTTCTGCAGTATATCGAGGCATACTGATTCTATAGCAACCGGATCAAGGGAAAGCAGAACTGAAGATGACCAATCGTTATTGAAGGGTGCTGACCGGAATTTTTGAGGTTTCTGGTGTTCGTACGAGGTTGACCACAATGCATCCATATAATACAATAATGTGTTGCCGCCCAGATACTTGCAAGACATCAGATCGACAAATACCCTGTATAAGCGATAACCGCTTCTTAACGGGTCATCATCAGGTTTCATTAGTCCTTTGTGTAATTGCCATGAGCCGTCGGTAGTATTTGAACCGAAATGATTTTTGGCAAAAAAGGTAACTCCTGCCCAACGGTGTCCTTTCATGGTAGGTATGTTAATCAGGTAATCGGCATGCATCATTTCATTAAAAAATTTATGCGAAGTCACCTGATTCATCACAGTGCCTTTATCGGAATAATAAATGCCTGTCTGGTCACTGGGTGTGAGTTTATACCTGCCTGGTATAGTACGTTTTGAAACATAATTAACGTCCGGAAATTCGGTATAAAATTTATTATACAGGTGATTCCAGATATCACACATCGGGTCGCCAATAAATATTTTGTTTTGCGGTACTCCGGCTTTGTTAATCAACTGTCTTAATAAAGCAAGTATAGACTGGGGAGATGTATCATATTCAATGGCTGTTGATGCAGGCATTTCTCCGGTAGGCGCTGCACCATTATAAGCTGTTACAGCATTAATCTTAATAAAAATAGTTTCATTTTCCATGTAGCCTGTATCACCTTTGGCATGGGTAAGGTTGAAATACCTAAAAACAGCATCCCAGGCCTCCTCATCACTTTCTTTGCCGGTTAACGCCCTGAGGCCTTCGGAAAACATTGCATCAACCGTGTCCTGATTGCAGTTGCTGTCGAGCCAGTATGCATCGGAATGACTGCTGTTAGTACAGTTTTCATTGGTAGCATTGGGATTATAAACCCACACTACTCTGCCGGGCAAAATGCCTTTTGGTGTACCAATCGGATTGTTTGCACCCAGTGGATCAGTAAAGATTCCTGTTACGGCATTTTCTCCTGCTTCAGCAGGTGAAGCCTGATATATTAAGGTAACT
>JAJUGM010000447.1 GCA_029268165.1 Bacteroidota bacterium | reverse complement strand
CATCCAAAAACCCAAATGCAAGCAATACAGTCTGAGTACATCATAAGGCAAGGGTTACCAATAGCACATGGTTATTATTAACCACCAACCTTGCTATCTGTTGTATTGCGCAAGCCCGGCGAGCCGTAGTTTTTAGGGAAAACTGCGCCAGCCTTGACTTTTTTTGCATCCTTTTTTGTGTCAAGAAAAAAAGGATGTGGGGTATGGGGCAAAGCCCCATCACCATTCATTCCTGCTTGCCAAAATTTCTCCATCAATATTTGTTATTCGCCCGAATGAATTTGTAAATTCATCATACCTGGGTTTATTTAACATACCTGAGATAAAAGATGCAAGACAAAAGAAAAAATATATGGTATAAAAGAGTATAGAATTGAAGATTTCAGATTTTAACAAGGTAACGAAAAGAGATGATAACGGCCTGCGGCCTGGAGCCACGGTAGGGAAACTCCTCCTCGCCTGCTTTAAATAAATTGGTAAGACTGTGATGATAATCGCCCTTAAGTTCAAAAATCCCAATACGTGTTCTCAGCGCAAATGCGAGCCCTGCTGTATATCCAAGCCCGAAATTACGGTAAACCGGCCTTCCGTAATAAGCGTTGTATCGGGCTGTATCTGTAATCCTGTTCTTTTCAGTATCCTTTAATAAATAATCAATATAAGGCCCGAGCTCAATATTTATTCTTGCTTTCGTCTTCCGGCCAATGTAAAAATGAGTTAATACAGGAAAATCAAGAACTTCAAGTGTTCTTTCATAATAACCAAAATCTTTACTGTCTTCCCTCCAGCCTTTCTGAAGGTAATTGCATTCAAACTGAATACCAAGCTGTGGTTCTGAAATATATCGCAGGACAATGCCACCAGAATAACCGTAAAAAAACTGTTGTTCTACAAAAGGCTCAAAATATGCGCGCCCTATGGTAAAGCCCTGTGAGAAACCAATATTAACCTCTTTTCTGAAATCAGGCTGCACAGCATGTATGGCAACAAAAAAAAGATTAAATATCAGAATTGTAGGACTTCTCATGATAACAGGGTTGATTCTGCCCCGAAAGATAGGTAAAGTTGACCAAATTCACAATTAATGAATTAAAAAACCCGGATTGGTGCCGGGTTTTTTAAATCTTAAAAAGCATTATTACTAATTAACTTTAGAAAACCAGTTACATGTATCCGGTTTTTTTACAATAAGGTCCTAACTGAAAGCTGCAAATTAATCTCAATTCTCCGTTATACCTTACTGCGCATGTTTACCTATGCGGTTCTGAATTCAAATCAAGCACAGTTTTAACCTTTTATGAAAAAATTGATTCGATTTCAGATTTGTTAATCAAAAATAATGTAACATGATGATTCGGTCAATTTTTTAATCAAATAATACTGATGTTGGTCAAACAATATTTTTCTTCCATCAACGGATTTTTATCACAGTAATGAAACTGTTTATTGAAACTTATTGCGGGTTAATCAATTAATCTTTACCTGAATTGGTATTTCAGCGTATATATAGTATACTAAATTCTCACTATTATGAATTATAACTGGAAAGGCCGCACTGTGCTCATAGCAGAAGATGATGAAATGAGTTTCCGATATATCGAACTTGTATTATCACGAAAAACCAATATTAATATACTTTGGGCAGTTAACGGCCAGCAGGCTGTTGAATTCTGCCGCCTGCACAGACACATCGACCTGGTGTTAATGGACCTTCAGCTACCCGTATTTGACGGTATTGAAGCAATCAAACGCATTAAAAGTTTTAAGCCCGAACTTCCCATCATTGTCCAAACAGCAAACGCTCTGAATGATGAAAGCGAAAAATGCTATGCTGCAGGCTGTGACGGTTACATCACAAAACCCATTGACCTGATCAGGCTCTTTTCAATGATGGACAGTCTGATGAGCCAGGTAACCACTCAGCATTCCTGATTATTACATTGTCTCTTTAAAAATAATTTACAGCTAATATAAGCCTCGAGCTGCGAGCTACGAGCTACGAGTAGTAATTTTAATATTCAAAGACTTTCGTTGATGTCTTTGCCAATTTAACACAGAAAAAGAGGATTAAGGCCGTTAATATTTTTAAACCTTTGTGAATCTTTGCATTTTAGAATCTTTGTGGCATAAAATCATAAGTCACTATTACTCTATTGCTCAAAAAAATGATTTATGTATAACAATCAAATTAAAACAGATAAAATACAACCTAACACATTAAGTCTTTGTTCTTGATTCTTGATTCTTGGTTCTTGATTCTTTTATCTCGCCCCTCGCAGCTCGCATCTAATAACTCAAAACTATTACAGGTGCGTATGTTCAACATCAATCATTTTTGAATCAGATTTTTTTGTTAATTTGGGATATTAATCTCAATGCATCATTATTATGGAAACATTAATCCACCTTTTTGAGGACTGCGTAAAAAAATATCATGACAATGTATTTCTGCTCGAAAAAAAGAATAATAATTACACTGGGACAACTTACAATGCAGTAAGGGAAAAGGTATATCAGTTTGCTGCCGGCCTTATGCAACTGGGAGTTAAAAAAGGTGACCGGATAGCGCTACTGAGCGAAGGCCGTAATGACTGGGTTATCAGTGAAT
>JAJUGM010000446.1 GCA_029268165.1 Bacteroidota bacterium | reverse complement strand
GAGGTTACTATCATCAATTAATTCATCAAGCATTTGTATGGCCGATGATAACCAGGGCTCATTTTTCTCAACGGGTAAGAGAAATGTATAAGGATACCAGGAATTATTTTTTGCCTGAGGGGCAAGAATAGCATATCCCTTTATCTGTAACTCAGGTACAATTGAAAGTATATCATTGGCAGTTGATCCACGTCCATGCAACATGATTAGCAACTTGCTGGAATCATTTACCGGCTTTCCGGCTGTTATTATCTTGCTGGGATGCATCAGATATAGTTGTTCAAATTCAGTTTCAATGGTTTCATCATTTTTTCAAGGTCATTCCGGTAAGGTTCATACTGTAATGGCAGCATAAACGATTCGCCAAGTTTTTCCCTTGGTTCATCTATTTCAACGCCGGGTCCGGTAGTTGCAATTTCGAACAGGACCCCTCCGGGTTCCCTGAAATAGATTGAAGTAAAATAATTTCGGTCAATTACAGGAGTGGGATTCAACATGCTTTCTGATATTTTACTTCGCATAGTTTCCTGTGTTTGCCTGTTAGCCGTATTGAAGGCTATATGATGCACCGATCCGCCACCCATTATACCTTCTGGTTTATCAGTCATGTGCACAATATCAATAAAACAGCCGGGCTGGTCGGTAGATGCATAACGATACCTGTTATTTTCAACGGCCATAAGCCTATGATCCATTTTACCGGTTAGCAGATCAGCTGTTAATTCTGGCTCGTGAGCCCAGATTTCAGCATGGTAAAATCCCTTTATTGAATGTTCCAGCGGTATGTTACCGTAAGTGAAAGCTGAACGGGGATCATGGTCATTAAAAACAAGTTCTAAACCCATGCCGTCAGGATCTTCAAAATAAATAACTGTTTCTTTTTCGAAACGCACGGCGGGCTTTGTGAATGCTATTTTAAAGCGTTTCAGGCGATATTCCCAGTATGAAATTGAATAATAAGGCGCTGAAAACCCTGTTGAAGTAATCATTCTGCTGCCCCTTCGACCTCTTTTAATTCCTTCATAAGGAAAGAACGTCAGTAATGTACCTGGTGCCCCGGTTTCATTACCATAGTATAGATGATAAATTTGCGGTGCGTCGAAATTCACGGTTTTTTTAACCAGCCTTAATCCAAGCACTCCGGTATAAAAATCAATGTTTCTTTGAGGTTCTTCAGCAAGCGCTGTTATATGATGTATTCCTGAAATTAATTTTTCCATGTTATTTCCCTTTATTACCTAACAAAGCTTAGGCTGATTTGTTTAAACCCGGATTAGGAGACTTTAGTCAATTTTTCCTATTTATGAAAGCAACTAAATCAGCCGCAGGCGTTCCGCCAAGCAACACGGCCTAAGCAGTTTTCCCGTAAAACCCCGATGCAGTAATGGTTTCAATTCCAATTCATGTGAGTTGATTACAAATGCTTTATTCTTATACATTTCTTATCTTTGTCGGGGTAAAACAAGGCGTAGCTAGGCCATATGAAAAGGTTATTTTAGTTCAGCAGGGCCGATCGTAGCCAGCAATCCATTCAAAAATCCTTATGCTAGTAATACAGTCTGAGTACATCGCAAGGTAAAGGTCGCCAAAAGTAGACGGTTGTGATAAACCGCCAACCATGCTATCTGTTGTATTACGCAAGCCCGGCGGGCTGTAGTTTTTAGGAAAAACGCGTAAGCCTTGACTTTTTTTGCATCCTTTTTTGTGTCAAGACAAAAAAGGATGTGGGACATGGGGCTTTGCCCCATCACTACTAACTTCTATACAACAAAATTCCTTTAAAAATACATTATATTTTTATTCACATGGATATATTTTTTTATTCATCGTACTTGGGTTTAATAAGAGCAAGTATCCTTCAGCATAGTTGAATGATATACAATAACTTGTTATTTCAAACCTGTTTCAAATAAAGGAAAAATATTAAGAAACGGTCTAAAATTTTAGAAACCTTTGTGAATCTATGCGTTTTATAGCCTTTGTGGCATACAATCTTTAGCCACTAAGACACTAAGGCACAAAGAATTCACAAAGAAGCAACTTCTATAATATTAATCATTTGGTATTGAATAATATATGTTTATTATAACATGAGTATTCATGATATATCTTGAATGAATCACTCACCATTATCCTTTTGCCTTTTCTCTAAGCTGGTTTCATACTTTTTTAATACCCAGCGTACTGCAAAATAGCTAATTGCTATAATCACCGGCCAGCTTAACAATTCTATGATTGATGTAAGATACATAGCTTTGAAATTTTAATAAACGTGCGACTCAGATTGTATTTCACCGGAATCAATTTTTTTACGGTTGATGGATTTCCAAGCATAGAATATATAGGCAAATACAAAGGGAACAAGCAACGAAACATAACTCATGATGGTTAAAGTATAATGACTGGATGAACTGTTATAAATGGTAAGAGAGCTCTGCAGATCATAAGTTGAAGGGTAGTAGGCTGTATTATTATATCCGGCTGTTACAAATAAGGAAAAAACTACCAGAAATGTACCTGTACCGGAAAACCAGATACCTTTAGTATAAATTCTAAGAGCTGACCGGATTATTCCGGTAAGGAGTAATAAAACTCCTGCAGTTAAAAGAACAG
>JAJUGM010000445.1 GCA_029268165.1 Bacteroidota bacterium | reverse complement strand
TTTTCAAAACTGAAATCCACCTGAAAATTACTAAACTTTAGGATATATTCAAAAAGCAGTTTTCTATTTTAATGATAACGGATGTTGGCTATCAGATAGCAGATGTAGGGCACAAAAAGTGCTTGATGGTTGCATAGATTAAATTACACAACCCATATTTTTAACCCAAGTACGATGAATAAACAAATTTATCCAGGCGAATAAAAAATAATTTTAAAGGAGATTTGTCATTAAGAACAAAGCATCCCTTTAGGAAAATAAGGCCAATGAAAAATCTGGGTTTAAAAAATACCCTTTTCCTTTTATCAATAATTTCTAAAATTCAGCATTTTTTGGTGTTCTTGGAAAAGGTATAACATCTCTGATATTGCTCATGCCGGTTACAAATAAAATAAGCCTTTCAAATCCCAGTCCAAATCCGCTATGTGGCGCTGTACCGAATTTTCGGGTTTCAAGGTACCACCAAAGGTCTTTCTCGGGCAACTGCAGCTCGGTTATACGGTTTTTAAGTTTTTCATAATCTTCTTCTCTCTGTGAACCGCCAATAATTTCGCCTATTTTAGGAAAGAGCACATCCATACCTCGCACAGTCCTGCCGTCATCATTTTGTTTCATATAAAAAGCCTTAATATCTTTGGGATAATCTGTCACAATTACAGGTCTTTTAAAATATTTCTCAACAAGATAACGCTCATGTTCTGTTTGCAGGTCAATTCCCCAGTCAACCGGAAACTCAAACTGCACACCAGACTTTTTTAAAATTTCAATAGCTTTAGTATAAGTAATTCGTTCAAAATTATTCTCAAGGATAAATCTTAGCCGGGCAATCAGTTCTTCATCATACATCTTGCACAAAAAACCGAGGTCATCCATGCAGTTATCCAAAGCATACCTGATGAGGTATTTAAGGAAATCCTCAGCCAGGTCCATATTGTCATTTATTTCATAAAAAGCCATTTCGGGTTCAATCATCCAGAATTCCGCAAGGTGCCGCGGCGTATTCGAATTTTCAGCTCTGAATGTTGGGCCAAAGGTATAAATGCGTGATAAGGCCAGAGCGCCAAGTTCTCCTTCAAGCTGGCCTGATACCGTTAGTTTCGTTTCCTTACCGAAAAAGTCTTCGCTAAAGTTCACGCTCCCGTCACCGTTTAAAGGGGGATTTTTGGCATCGAGAGTAGTAACCCTGAACATTTCACCTGCCCCTTCGCAATCAGAACCGGTGATTATGGGAGTATGCAAATAATAAAATCCATTATCATTAAAATATTTATGTATGGCAAAAGCAATGGCATGACGAATACGTAATACAGCTCCAAAAGTATTTGTCCTTGGCCGCAGGTGGGCTATTTCACGTAAGAATTCCAAAGAATGCCCTTTCTTTTGTAACGGATAAGTCTCAGGATCGGCATTGCCATATAATACAATATTTTCGGCATGCATTTCAACAAGCTGTTCTTTGCCGGGTGATTCAACCATTATTCCCTTGACAGCAATACAGGCCCCGGTTGATATCTGTTTTATCAGATTTTCATCGAATTTAGTATTATCAATTACAACCTGAATGTTATGAATAGTAGAACCATCGTTTAATGCAATAAAGGTGATGTTTTTATTTCCTCTCTTGGTTCTTACCCAGCCTTTAATTTCAGTAGTTTTACCAACAATGTCAGCTGACCGAAGTATATTCTTAATTGTTATCAATGTTTTATTCTTTTAATTTGAATTGCAAAAATAAAATTTTGATTTTATTCACAGTGCGAATTTGTAGTATAAAATAAAAAAGGCTGCCCGAAAAATTTTACCAGGCAGCCTCTGTATAGAATAATGCTTTTTCTTTTATTCACATTTTAAGACCTGCTTAATCTGATATTCAGCAGCCTGCTGAAACTGGCCAATAGCAGCTTTTTTATAAGCAGCGCAAGCTTTTACTTTGTCTGACTTGTTGGCATAAGCAATACCCAGCTCGTAGTAAATTTTTGCTTCTTTCTGGGGGTCATCCTGTTCATATTTCAGCGCCTCATTGCCGGCTGCAATGGCATCGTCCCATTTTGAGAGTGAATTGTAGGCAGATGCAAGGATATAATAGGCAGTAGCATTTTTCCCATCATAAATTATTGTTTGTTTAGCATGGTTAACTGCTTCATTGTATTTCTTGGCTGTCCTTGCATTATTTGCTTTTATTAGGTAATAATCCCTTCCAATAATATTAGCTGCATCAAGGGTTTTTGAATCATTCTGCAAACGGGCTAATTCAATGGTTTTATCAACGTTTGTTTTGAACTGCCCCATATCATCAGTTTTCTTGTAAATACGGGCAAGGTTATAGTATGCCTTTGCATTATTAGGGTCAAGTTCAATAACCTTATTAAAGGCGGCTGTTGCTCCGGAAATATCATTCTCATTAAACTTTTTATTACCTATTTGGTAATAAATCTGGGGTATGATTTTGGTTGCTTTTTCAGTAGTCTGCTGATCGCCATATTTTGCAGCTATTTCAGCTGCTTTGTTAAACTGAGGGATTGCTTCATCATATTTCTCTTCCTGTAACGTTTTAGTTGCTTTGTTATAATATAAAGTTGGCAAAAGACCTTCAGTTTGTATTCTTCTTTCTTCACCCTCTTC
>JAJUGM010000444.1 GCA_029268165.1 Bacteroidota bacterium | reverse complement strand
GGGCTATTCTTTATACAAAATGACACAGGATTATTTATATGGAAGATTATTTCAAATATCTGACACATAACGCATATGACGAGGCATGGGGCATTTACCTTACTGTTGCAGGCTGTGCCAGAGTACCCCCAAATACTTCTTACCCGCCACCCGGCCATCCTACAGGTTATAACTTTAACTGGGAAAATGGCCGGATATTGAATGAATATCAGGTTAATTACATTACTGAGGGAGAAGGAATCCTCGAACTCAGATCAGATAAGTTTCAGGTGAGGGAAGGTTCTGTTTTGCTCATAAGGCCTGACCAGTGGCATCGTTACAGACCACTTAAAGAAAAGGGATGGAAGGAACATTATATTGGTTTTAAAGGCAAACTAACACAGACATTTCTGCATAACCGTTTTTTCAGTTCAGGAATGCCCGTGATACATATTGGCTTTGACGAAAGAGTCATACAATCATTCCACGATGTAATTAATATTGTAAGAGATGAGAAACCCGGCTATCATCAGGTATGTGCCGGACTCGTAATTCATATCTTAGGAATGATAAGGTCAATTAAAAAGAATGAAAATTTCAGGCATGGCAAAATTGAAAATACAATTCAAAAGGCATGTATCATTATACGAGACAACCTTGATAAAAACCTGAATGTTGAACAACTGGCCGATCAGCTAAACATAAGTTATTCATTATTTCGTAAATCTTTTAAAAGATATACAGGCCTCTCACCAGCACAATATCATCTTTCGTTAAGACTAAAACAGGCCAACTTTCTGCTTGCCAATACTGATATGAGTATCAAGGAAATTTCTTTCCGGCTGGGTTTCTGTTCGGTTTATTATTTCAGTAAGCTTTTTAAAGAAAAAAATCAGATGACTCCCACTGAATACCGAAGCCTCGCAGCAGGGAAAAGACAATGATGATTACATGAAACGATAATATGGCATATTAAAACCGGAAAAAATCTGGCTAATACAGAATAATGAACCCTGAACTGTGGCATGGAAGCATGATGAAAGTCCAAATTATGCAAAGCTTTTATCAAATCCGATAAAATAAACCATGAAAATTGAAATACAAAAAGTTATACTTTTGGACGTTATTACAGATTAATCATGACGGACATCTTTTCATCTTATCCCGATCTTACCCAATTGATGGAATTGCAGAAAGACAATTCCGGAATCATATTGCCGGTTAACGCCCATATCCATACTCCCTATTCTTTCAGCGCATTTGAAAAAACTGAGGATATTTTTGTTAAAGCTGCTGATGAAAGCGTTAAAGTATTGGGAATTAATGATTTTTTTGTGGCTGATGGCTATAATGACTTTGCCCGGCTGGCAATGCAATATAAAATATTCCCGTTGTTTAATATTGAGTTTATCGGTTTGCTTTCCGAAGAGCAGCAATTAAGGGTAAGGGTAAATGATCCGAATAACCCCGGTCGTACCTATTTTTCAGGTAAGGGATTACGATATCCTTTCTCTGTCAATAAACATTATACATTAAAGCTGAATCATATCAGAAATGAAAGCCAGCGCCATGTGAAACAAATGATTGAAAAATTGCAGCAATGGCTCATACAGATTGGCTCGCCCTTTACTATTTCCTATGATGAAATTAAAACCCTTCTCGCCAAAGAACTTGTAAGGGAAAGGCATGTGGCAAAAATGATTCGTATTAAGCTCAATCAATATTTTAATAACGAATCCGAAATAAGAAATTTTCTTTTAAAACTTTATGCAGGTAAAGAATCAGCTGTTGACATTACAAATAATATCTTACTTGAAGAAGAAATCAGAAAGAATTTTTTAAAAATGGGAGGTATTGCCTTTGTCCCTGAAGACCCGGATGCATTTCTTCCTGTTTCTGAAATAATAAGTATGATTATTGATGCAGGTGGCATACCCTGTTACCCGGTGCTGCTCGATGATAACAAGGGAAATTATACAGAATTTGAGGCTGATTTTAAAAAGCTTCATCAACGACTTGCCGGCCTCAATGTAAAAATGGTGGAATTAATACCTGTAAGAAATGATTTTCATGAAGTTAAGAAATTTGTCAGGTATTTTAAGGATGCAGGGTTTGTTATTTTATTCGGAACAGAACATAATACTCCTGATATGTTACCACTTAACGTGTCTACCCGAGGCAATATACAGCTCGATGATGAATTGAAAAGAATATCTTTTGAGGGATGCTGTGTGGTAGCTGCTCATCAATATCTGGTAGCCAAAGGCTATAAGGGATTTAATGGTGAATCAGAAAATTATTCTCTGTCTGAAGTCAATAATATGATAGATTTAGGCAGGATTGTAATTGAAAAATTTATCAACAGATAAAATGGATACCCCGATTAAAGAACTTATTGAACTTTCACAATACTTTGGCCGCAATAAAAGCCAGGTAATTGCAGGCGGCGGCAATACATCGTTTAAAAGCAGTGACTTTATATGGGTTAAAGCCAGTGGCAGGTCACTTGCATCTATAGATGAAACTGGTTTTGTGAAATTAAATCGCCATAAGCTAAAAATCATCAGCGAAAGAGTATACAGTGAGCATTCGCTGGAACGGGAAGCACAAATAAAGGCTGATTTATATGCTGCTATTGATGAAGGG
>JAJUGM010000443.1 GCA_029268165.1 Bacteroidota bacterium | reverse complement strand
GGGATCGGGATGCTCGATGAAATACCTATCATTCGGAAAGGATCAATTACCATTGAAGAACCGGCAAAAATACTTTGTTATACCGATGGCCTTATTGAACTGATAGACGGAAAGAAAATTTCATTTGGCACAAAGGAAATTGAGGAATGTATTATCAATAATCACTCCATAGAAGAAAATATTCAGGCTATAATAAAAAAACAGGGCATTTTAGACGGAAATACTGCTATTTTTGACGATATTTCAATACTGGGCATTGAGTTGTATTAAATTATTTATAGGTACTTGACAGGATTTCTGGTTTGAAATTTCGGAAAAGGAATATAAATCCTTTAATTTGAAATAAGTCAATAAATGGAAGAATTTGAAATTATACAAGGTAATCCTGAAAATATAAATCTGATAAAACCATTATGGGAGAAGTTAAATAAATTGCATTATGAACTTTCGCCTTATTTCAGGCATAGGTTCAGAAACATGAATTAGGAATACCGAAGACAGAAAATAATTGAGAAATCAAAGGAAATTTTGTTTGAATATGCAATAAATAAATAAAAAAAACCAGATGGTTATCGGATATTGTATCAGCACCATTGAAAAGGAAAACAATAAAGATGGTGAGATTGACTCTATATATATAGAAGAACAATATAGAAATTCAGGATTGGGAAGAATCTTTATGGAAAGAGCCATTAAGTGGTTAAAGTCAAAAGATGTTGAAACTATGGTATTATTGGTTGGTGTAGGGAATGAACAAGTTATGGAATTTTATAGACAATTTGATTTTTATCCGTTACATATTGTTTTGCAAAGGGTCGAAAAAAAGTAGTAACTATATCCAGGTATGATGAATAAACAAATTCATCCGTGTGGATAAAAATATTTTTCATATTTTAATTCGCCTGTTTATCAAACCTGATTTTATATTATGACTTATTTTGTGGGTTATCTGTCTGAGGCTTGGTTTCTTCATTTTTCATCACAAAACTGTTAACAGACACTATAATAGCTGTAAATCCCCAAAAAAGTGCCGAAGCTTTATCAGTATCGAGGAAATTATTTAATATGCCGTGTACGTAATAGGTTATCAGGCCGATTATAACCGAAAGAGTAATAATCCGGTATCTCAGATCTTTAAGCTGTGCAAATGTTTTAAAACCGGTTATCAAAGTAAGTATGATAATAGATAATATTGAAAGCATTCCAGGCAGTCCTGATTCTGACAAAGGGCCGAGGTATTCACTGTGGGCAGTCCCCCTGTCGGCCATATTGGTGCTGATGGATGTTTTTTCGCGTACTATCTGAAAAGGAGCATACTGAAACATGTAGGTGCCAGGTCCCCATCCGAACACCGGTTTCTGAAGAAACATTCTCCATGCACAGCTCCAACGGTTTAGTCGTTCACGGTTGGAATCATCTGTGGTAATATTTGAAATAGACTGGATATGTTCTGTTAAATTGGCTGAAGATTCCTGCCGGTTTTTTTCCATCTGATATTTAATGGATTCCAATTGGCTGAAAACAGCTACAAGCAGAACAAATGAGAAAATAAGCAGTGTATGGAATTTAATTTTTAAGATTACAATAAAAAAAACGATCACTGCTACCATCAGACTGATCCATGCTGCCCTTGAAAATGACAATACCAGCGCCATTGAAACAACGGCAAGTACTGCTCCGGGTATAATACGATGCCAGGGAGATCTTTTGGGTTCAAAAAAAATACCGGCAACAACAGGAATAACCATTGCAAGAACAGCACCATAAGCTGTATGGTCATTATAAAAAGGGCCCATTACTGAATGGGCAGCTTTCTGGTTAAATAATCCGATGCTGAGATGGCGGTTAGTAGTATATGCAATAACAATAAGCAGCGGGATAACATAAAACCAGATATATTTATAAATATTTCCGGTATTCCTTCTGAACAATTCGGCAGCAAGGAAATAAAATGCAATTACAAACCAGATTCGCGACAATAAAAATTTAAACGAAACCAGAGGCATGGTGCTTGTAAACGAAGTAACCAGCATCCAGGTAAGATGCAAATAGATAGCAATTGAAACAGGATGGTGAAGTATTTTTTTGTTAAATGATTCACCTTTCAGGTTCTTCAGTATAAATAAAAAAAGAATGATTATTAGAAAAAGCTCAGTTGGCAGGGCTAAATCAACTGGCGTGTCAGTGATGATTTCATGTAAGGGGTAAGAAAGTGGAACAAAAAAAACAGTAAGAAACAGCAAGGTGTCAAGCCGGAAAACAGCAATAAGAATAAAAATAACGAACAAGGGAAGTATTCCCAGCCACCATATATCCTTTGACAGCAAAAACAAATTAAAGGCAATAAATACAAAGGATAACAGGTAAACTATATAACGATTAAGAAATATAGTAAATCTTTTCAATTTTTTGCTTTTTGATGTTCCCTTATAATATTAATTATTAGCAGCAAAACATAGCCAATTACAAAAGCAAAGAATGTTGATTGCATAACAATGAGCGAGCGTTTGGGATAAAATTTCCGTTCGGCAGGAAAGGCAGCATCAACAACATATTTGTAAGGCAAAGTCTGCTCAAACTCAACTTTTGCTTCAGAATATTTTTGTTTTAATACTGAAAAAATATCTTTTTCTTCATTAATGAATCCAATAAGTGAGAGGTAAGCTCCACCGTATTTGGCAAGGTTTTCAAGC
>JAJUGM010000442.1 GCA_029268165.1 Bacteroidota bacterium | reverse complement strand
TAAGAGAAATTAATTTGTCAGAAAAGTTTTCTGATTTTTCTGTTCAGAAATATAAAACTCCCTCAAAGATTAAAAAAGGCGTATTGGTTTATGAAACATGGGGGAAAACAGAATCAAAAGTGAAAAATGGAGGTGCTGATATCGGTATAGAAATTACGCAAACCGGAAGTGCCATACGTAACTATGGTTTAAAAATAATTGATACGATTATGGAATCAGAAACAGGCATCTGGATTAATCCTTCACTTAAAAGCAATGAAGATAAAAAAGAATTGTTAAAAATGTTTTTATTGAATTTGTATGGCTGTGTTAATGCTGAAAACAAGGTGATGATACTTTTTAATGTCAGAAACGACAATGTGCCGGTGATTGAAAAATATCTGAGGGAGAATAACCTTTTTGCAGATGAGCCAACAATGAATGTAGGAAAACAATATACTGAGTTCAGTATTCAGGTTAATAAGAATAATACTGCCTTACCGCTGGCAAGAATAAGATATGAGCTGGCTGTAAGAAAAGCGGTCAATATTGATACGGTTCCGGTAAATTCCTCAATACCCAGTTTGGAAATACTCGGATTATAAAAAGAAAAGAAGCGTGCGAAAAGAGAGATTAACGCACGTTTCCTAATTATGATGGTACGAAATCAAACGTACCGGCTTGCCCAATTACACCTAACATCCCATTGCGCTTAACTTGGCTTACATTAACGACGATTTTCGCTTAACGACGTATTTTCTTTTAACAGGGTTGACTGATAACGACAAATTAAGGCATAACGACGTAAAGTCACCACTTTTTTCAAATAGCCATTTTGTCATCAGACTTACACTCAACAAGGACATTACTACTTATATTTTTCGGAGTAATGACAATTCTTGATGTAAATCCGCCCATAACATTGGTTTCTGTTGTAATAGTACCTTTAAACAATTCAAGCAATTTATCAGCCATTCGTTTGCGTAGCTGAATCCTGTAATTCATTTGCCCGCCCAGCCGGATAAATTCTCTGTTATCTTCCCTTCTGGCCTGCGGTGATGTTTTTATCTGAAAACTAATACCGTCATTTAATGTCGTTTTTATACCCAGTTCAATAATTCCTCTTTCTATGTCCATCATATAACCCGTTACAAGATATTCTAGTAACTGAACTATCCTTTTCCGGTCTGCACACATATTCAGGTTGTTTATGAAGCATGCTCTGTTTAACAATAAGGCAACACCTGTATGCTCCATCAGATGACGGTATCGGTTGCATGCCTGGTATAATTCCAACATCATATTATTAACCGGAAACCATGTGTTGTGCATAACAGGTTTATGCGCTGTTAAAACGGATGCTTCAACCACATCATCGATAAACTGAAGAAAAACCTCACTGCTTCTCCATATTTGTTCTGTGTATACACTTCGCCTTTCTTCTGATAAATCCTGACTGTTGAGCAGAGTGGAAAACCCGATGATTGAATTCATGGGTGTACGAATTTCATGATATATGTTTCTGAAAAAGGCTGTTTGAATTTCCTCATTTTCAACCGACATCTGTTCAACAAGCTTTTCGAGGGCATGTACTTTCTTTTGAAGCTCATGATAGGGTAAATTATCTTTTCTGCTGTTTTTCTTACTATTTGGTAAGAAATAGAGCCTGCTGATAATCCACCCTATGAACTTCCTGATAATCATTATAAATATATTATTTAGTTAGATGGTGGGTGTGGTTACTTTATATGCCGCAATATTTTTCTGGCCTGCTTCTGATAATATCCTTTGCGGTTCTCAATCATAGCAAATTGCTCTTTAGCTTTGTCTGTTTCATTGGTCATCAGATAACAAAATGCCAGGTACCATTCAGCTTGTTCCAGATAAAGGATGTAATTATTATCAATTATCTTATTGAAGGATTTCCGTGCATCGTTATATTTCTCGAGTTCCATTTGTGAAATACCCGAGTATAGGTTAAGTCCTATGCGCGATTTGTCGGCATTAAGAATTTTTTCAAAATATGTAAGTGCCTGTGCATAATTGCCCGCCTCATAATACTGCATAGCTGTGCGTAAATCATTATCCATGACATTACCTTCGGCACGGAAAGTGAATCCGGCTTCAGCCGGGCTGAAATATCGGTTATATATTTCAGTATTATTGTAATTCCGGTTTGAAAACCATAAAAGCAACATCAAACCTAATGCCGCTGCAAAAGAAGAAACAAGGGCTACTTTCCTGCGGACAGGTTTTAAAGGTTTGCTTTGAATATGGATGTCCGAAGTTTCAAATATTGCGTTAAGCTGATTGCGAAAAGCCATTACCTCGG
The DNA here is from genome assembly GCA_029268165.1 of Bacteroidota bacterium. Classification (GTDB taxonomy): domain Bacteria; phylum Bacteroidota; class Bacteroidia; order Bacteroidales; family UBA10428; genus UBA5072. The sequence continues at coordinate 387 of JAJUGM010000442.1, read as the reverse complement.
TTTCAGCCACTGCATAATTAACTTTCTCCCTTAATTTAAGTTCTTTGTTTAATGCGGGATTCCCTTTTAGTTCACGGGTAAACCACAGCTGCTCTTCCTGCGACATTTCCCTGTCGAGATAGCGCTCAATAAAAGCAGCATAGTCAATTTCATGATTGTTTTTCATAACTTTTTTTAATATAATGTACTTTTAGAGTTGGTTACTTAGTAGTTGTAATAATTAAGTTTTACACATACACCACTGACCTCTCACGGATATTATAATCCATTTCCCCTGAGCTCAGCTTTTGCCTTACAAACCTTTACCGCATAGCTATATTATAGCTACATCAGCTTGGTTCTTCCTAAAATTTAAACTTAAAGATATGTAATGAAAGTTCATTACAT
>JAJUGM010000441.1 GCA_029268165.1 Bacteroidota bacterium | reverse complement strand
AGGTAAGACCGATTTTAGCCATGCTGATCCCAGTACTTCTGATTCTACATTGAATCTTCCTGCAGAAGCCAAAGCGTTTCCTTCTGATCAATTAGCTATTGCTGATACCAGAAATAACAGAGTCCTTCTTTTCAGCAAAATGCCAGCCATCAGTGGTGCCCATGCAGATGTTGTACTCGGACAGGCTGATTTTTTCTCGGGAACCAATTTTTATCCATCAGGAATTCCTGATAATAAAAACATGAGTTTAATATATAGCGTCGCCGCCGACCTGTATGGCAGGATTTTTGTTGCAGGCTCAGGTATGAACCGTGTTATGGTTTTTGGAAAACTACCTGATAAATATGCTGATTTATCGGTCATTACTGAGTCATCCTCAAATACATTTTGTGAATTAAGTAACCTGGTTTGTAAAATAAAGATTACTAATACAGGCCCGGATGCTGCCAATGACGTTGTTTCCACTGCAGCTTTCCCTGCATATTTTGTTTTGGTTGACTATGATGCTTCAACAGGCACATATAATAAAAAATCAGGGTATTGGAGCATTCCACAGATCAAACCCGGTGAATCAGTAACACTCACCCTTAGAGGATATGTTAACAGCGGTACAAGCGGCAAGTCGATTACAACTTATGCTGCCATTGTGGCATCCTCAGCCATTGATAATAACCTTATGAATAATAGCAGCACTTTTGTTGCAACAATTTTAAGTAATATGCCTCCGGCAGATCCTTTAACAAAAGATGCAACTGCGTGCAGTGGTACCAGTGTGTCATTATATGCTGCACCACCAAGCAAAAGTGATGTCATACAATGGTTTAAAACGATTAATGATATTACGCCGTTAGCAACAGGCTATCAATATAAAACAGGTGCGTTATACAATGATACGGTTTTTTATGTGGCAACTTACAGTACTTGCCCGGGGAATAAGAGAATTCCGGTAAAAGTGTATATTGAGCCTGCCTATATGATTGAAGAAACCATATATATCTGTAAAGGCGGAAGCGTTACTTTTCCTGACAAATTTACTCTGACTGATATCCAGGCACCAGTTACTCATAATAGTAATTTAAAGACTAATAATGGTTGTGACAGTATTATCCAAACTAATGTGTTGTTATTTCCTGATTATGAAATTAATGAACACATAGCCTTATGCACCGGGAGCGTATTCGTTTTTCCTGATGGTAGCATAACAGACACGCTTTCAGAAAATACCGATCATATAAGTTATCTGCACACCGTGAACGGTTGTGACAGCGTTATATACACCTATATTAACATTAATCCGAAATACTATAATATCGACAGCCTGAGTCTTAATGCTGGTTCTGTTTTTAAATATCCTGACGGATTATTATCGGACACATTAACTAAAGACACTGAGCATACAAGTTATTTGGTTTCTGTATATGGTTGCGACAGCATCATTTTAACAAGAATAAAGGTTAAATTACAATACTATACTGAGGAAACAATAAACATTTGTTATGGATCAGATTATATTTTTCCTGACGGCACTATTACCGAGAATATACAAACTCCGATGGAACATTACAGCAGATTCATATCCAGCCTGGGTTACGATAGCATTATTTTAACACGAATTGAAATAACCCGGATTGATGCTACAGTTATTCAGGATGGCTCTGAACTCACGGCGCTCTATCCTGATGCATCATATCAATGGGTTGATTGTAACAATAATTACTATAAACTGCCTGGTCAAACCTTTCAGATTTTCGTACCCGATTCTTATGGCAGTTATGCAGTAATTATCAGCAAAAACGGATGTTCTGTTACAAGCGAATGTTTTTCAGTGAGTGCCTCAAATAATGTTGAAAATAAATCTACTTCGATCAAAACAATGGTATATCCTAACCCGTTCAGAGATTTAATATTGGTTAATTTTTCAACACATTACGCTAATGTGCTGATTGAAATAAGCAGTATGAGCAATCAGCTTTTCTTTAAACAGGAATTAAATAACGTTAATGGTACAATACAGGTTGACCTTCAAAATCTGCCTGCTGGCTTTTATCTGTTAAGAATTATTTCTGATCATGAAAACAGTGTTCATAAGATCTTTAAAGAATAAGGTATCAGGCAATTATTCGGTAAGTTTGATATTCCCGTAATTTGAATTTATAGTAACAGTTGATTTCGTGTTTTCATTCCTGCCAATCCGGCCGTTTATTTTCATTTCGGTTGCCTCATTAAAACGATTCACACGGGCAATATTTTCAGGATAATATATCTTACAGTATTTTGCGTAACCGTCAATCGAATAGGAAGCATCGCCGGCAATACCTATCTTATATGAGCCATAACTGTTGTTTATCTTAATGGATTCAAACCCTGCCGGTACCCGTTCAATAATTATATCAGTATATTTGGTATCAAACTGAAGTTTATGTGATATTTGCTTAATATCAAAATGAGTATATCCTGCCACTGCTACTATATTGTTGAAGTTTCCCAATTCATAGGTATCATATTTTGACTCACTGACAATAGAACTTCCATTATCAATATATATTTTTGAATATTTGCTGACCACAACAACAGCTTTACTTTGTGCTATTTGTAATTTTGAATATTTAATATCAATTTTCAGCCATTTGCATTCCTGAAGGGTCGCATTTGAATATCCCAAGAATATCTGCGTCAGTGGTTGCTGAGAATCATGTAATATCTTATTGGCTGTGAGTTTGCCATATTT
>JAJUGM010000440.1 GCA_029268165.1 Bacteroidota bacterium | reverse complement strand
GTACTTACCTCCGAAGATGGCAGTTTCTTTTATCACAGAGGATTCAATCAAAAGGCCATCCGTGAATCACTGATTACGAATATTCAAAAAGGCAGGTTTGTTCGCGGCGGTAGTACTATATCAATGCAACTTGTTAAGAATGTATTTCTTACACGAAACAAGACCATTGCAAGAAAACTCGAAGAATTACTTATAGTTTGGATTATTGAACAAAACAGACTTGTGAGCAAAGAACGTATGTTTGAAATATATCTCAATATTATTGAATGGGGACCGGGAGTATATGGTGTAGGCCAGGCTTCGGGGTTTTATTTTAATAAAAAGCCGTCGGAACTAAACCTGCAGGAGAGTATTTTTCTGGCAGGGATCATTCCCTTTCCGAAACGTTATAAAAGTGTATTCGAATATAACGGGTATCTGAAAACCTATTTCTCAACCTACATGGAAAGGATGAAAACCATAATGGTTTCAAGAAGTTATATTGAAGCTGCCGATACTGTTGGCACAGGCAGCAATGTTTTTTTGTCAGGACCTGCCTCACAGACCTTTGTTAAAGCCGATACCACTGAGGCAGACACCTTGTTGCCTGATGAAATCATTAATATCCCTTTGGAATGATAAAAATAAACCTTTCCAAAAAGCTGTTGTTATTAAAATCATAATCTGAATTTATTATTTTCGCACCTTATTTAAACAATGAATTATGATATTTGATATTGAACTCATCCGTATATTTTACAAAGAGCTAGGACAAAAGATTGAAAAGGTAAGTAAAGTAATTCATCGGCCGTTGACTGCTACTGAAAAATTATTATATGTACATCTGGATAAGTCACAGCAATTGGCTGATTTTCAGAGAGGGCATGATTATGTTCATTTTATGCCCGACAGGGTGGCGATGCAGGATGCCACAGCTCAGATGGCATTACTGCAATTTATGCAGGCTGGGAAAAAAAGGGTGGCTGTGCCTACTACTGTTCATTGTGACCACCTTATTGTTGCAAAGTCAGGTGCCCGCAATGACCTTGCCGAAGCAGAGGTTAGCAATAAGGAAGTCTATGATTTTCTCTCGTCAGTATCAAATAAATATGGCATTGGTTTCTGGAAACCGGGCGCAGGAATTATCCATCAGGTATTGCTTGAGAATTATGTATTTCCGGGCGGAATGATGATTGGCACCGATTCACATACAGTGAATGCAGGAGGGCTTGGCATGATTGCAGTTGGCGTTGGCGGAGCAGATGCCTGCGATGTTATGGCCTCGATGCCGTGGGAACTTAAATTTCCTAAATTAATTGGTGTTAAACTAACCGGTAAACTCAGCGGATGGGCTTCAGCCAAAGATGTTATTCTTAAAGTCGCCGGAATTCTGACAGTTAAGGGAGGAACAGGCTATATTCTTGAGTATTTTGGCGAAGGGGCAACATCTATTTCATGCACAGGAAAAGCTACGATTTGCAACATGGGAGCTGAAATTGGCGCCACTACCTCGATATTCGGATATGACCAGAAGATGGCAGAATATTTACGCGTGACAGGCAGGACAGAAGTGGCTGAACTGGCTGACAAGAACAGAACCCATTTGACAGCTGACCCTGAAGTATATGCAAATCCTGAAAAATATTTCGACCAGATTATTGAAATTAATCTTTCAACACTTGAGCCTCATATAAACGGACCTTTCACTCCTGATCTGGCAACACCTGTATCAAAGTTCGTTTCCAAAGTTAAAGAAAATGAATGGCCTGAAAAATTAGAAGCCGGGCTTATAGGCTCGTGCACCAATTCATCATACGAAGATCTTACAAGAGCGGCATCAATAGCTGCCCAGGCAAAGGCAAAAAACTTAAAAGCCAAATCGGAATTTATCATTACACCTGGCTCAGAACAGATAAGGCATATTGCTGAAAGAGACGGGATTTTAAAAACATTAACCGACATCGGAGGCATTGTACTTGCCAATGCCTGTGGCCCATGCATAGGGCAATGGGCCCGTAACGGTGCCGAAAAACAGGAACCAAATTCCATTATGACTTCTTTCAACCGCAACTTTGCCAAACGTAATGACGGTAATCCTAATACGCACAGTTTTGTGGCTTCGCCTGAAATAGTTACAGCTTATGCCATTGCCGGAACGCTTAACTTTAACCCGCTCACTGATGCTATAGAAAATGAAGAAGGAGAAATGATTAAGTTTGATATGCCGCAAGGCATTGAAATGCCGCCAAAAGGATTTATCTTAAAAGACAAGGGTTATCAGGCTCCTGCTGATGAAGGAGAAGCAATAGAAATATATGTGAGCCCTGCTTCTGAGCGGCTGCAGTTTTTGGAACCTTTTGAACCATGGGACGGAAAAGACTTCCAAAACCTGCACCTTCTTATTAAAGTAAAAGGTAAATGTACTACTGACCATATTTCCATGGCAGGTTCATGGTTGAGATACCGTGGACACCTTGATAATATTTCTAATAACCTGTTGATTGGAGCGGTTAATGCATTTAACGGCAAGACCAATCATATAAAAAATCCTTTTACAGACAAATATGAAGAAGTACCTAAAGTAGCAAGACTTTATAAGCAACAGGGTATTGGCAGTATTATTATTGGTGATGAAAACTATGGCGAAGGCTCTTCACGTGAGCATGCCGCCATGGAACCCCGATATCTCGGAGTAAAAGCAATACTGGTGCGTTCTTTTGCCCGCATTCACGAAACCAACCTGAAAAAACAAG
>JAJUGM010000439.1 GCA_029268165.1 Bacteroidota bacterium | reverse complement strand
ATTGCAGGTTGGTTGAAAATTCAGTAAGCGCCGGTTTTGAAAATTCTTTTAGTACAGTAAAACAAAGGGTATTGTGGTTAAAGCCCGCCATCATTTCCAGAAAGCTTTCGTCATGGTTATATTGCCGGTATGTTACGTTTATCAGAAACCCTGCCCTGACACCGGCATCCCGGGTATAATTTTGTGCTTTTGTCTGAAAAAAGAGAAGCAACCCCGAAAACAGAAATATAAAGATCCGCATGTTTGTTCAAATTTAAATTAGTTCTTTCTGATTACTTTCCCCGAACCGGTAATATGTGTGGTAACATCAGGATCGCCATAATAATAAACTGTGCCGCTACCAGATATTCTCACATCAAGCGATTCGGTGACATAAGCAGAGACCGTGCCTGAACCGGAAATATTAACGTAGCATGAAACAGTGGTCATTTCCTTGGCAATTATACGTCCTGACCCCGAAATATTGTAATCAGCTTCATTTGATTCGCCGGAAAGGAATATTTCGCCTGATCCTTCAACCCCGATATGGGTTTCATTAAAAACGCCGTTAGCTTTAATTGTTCCTGAACCGTCCACATCAGCCTGCAGGGTGGCTGCTTCAAGATATTCACAATCAATATTGCCTGAGCCATCCATATTTATTTTAAAATCATCGGCTTCCATAGTATCACACCATATTTCTCCTGAACCATTGAGTTCAAGGCCTGTAAGATAGGGTGTAATAACAGTAATCACTATGGGTTGTGATGACTGCAGGCATTTTGAATGTTTGGTTTCAATAATTAATGTATTCCTGCTGACACTGGTTACAATATAATCCATCAGGTTCTTGTCGGCTTCAATTTCAACCGAATATTCATCTCCCTGATAAACATATACATCGAAATCGCCGTTTGACTCAACACGGTCAAATGAATCCACAATCCGTTGCTCGGAAATAATAACACCGTTTCCCTCGACACAGCCAAACCAGCAGCAATCTTCACACGAGGACACTAAAATGAAAATAATAAATACGCTTGTTAAAAACTTTAGTTTTCTCATAGTTTATCAATTTTTGTATTAAAGACAACAGTATGAATTAAAGGTTGCATTATTTGTGCGTTATCGTAATAATGCACTTCCTCGGAGCGGTAATTGTAACTCTTGAATCGCTTGTCCCTGATCCTATCCGGCCAAAAGTGGCTTTTTGTTTTTCCTGAGCATTGATTATTTTTTCCGTTAAATTGCCCAGCGAACGTGGATAGCTCAAAACAACATCCTGATGATGCGTTATGTCAATATCATATACTGATCCCCGCGCAAAGGTCAGCCTTATGTCGGTGTATTCTGAATTTACATTGATAAAAGAAAAGCTTTTCTCAATATTTTCAATATTTAGCTTTCCATATCTGAATGTAAAATTGAGCTCCTCTCTTAATCCGAGTAATGAAAACTCGGAAAAATAACTATCTCCATGAAGTGATCTCACGTTGGGCAAAAATATTTTGTCCCGTCTTGAATTCATAGTCAGATCATTAATCTTATCTATATTCAGGTTTGATGACCGGCTGTTGACTGATAGCTTATGAGCGTTTGCAATATGAAGGTTTCCGTATGATACAGTTATTTTACCCTCATTAATAGAATTAATTTCAGCATCGCAGGAATTAAGCGTAATGTTGTTATTGGCACCATTGAGGTTGTTGGCTTTAAAATCGCCGTATGAAAGTATAAGATTTAAATCGGCATCTCTGTCATCGAGATAAACATCGCCAAATTTGTTTTCAAGTTTCAGCCGGACATAAACCGGAAGCATAATAGTATAATTAATTGTGATCTGGTTGTATGATGAAAAATAACTGCCTGCAATGTTGACAAGGTCCTTGATGGCATCTTCAGTGCCGTCGCCAATACGGGTTTTAACAATTACGTAGGATGCAGCAGGCGTAAATTCAAAGCTGATACTGTTTTTTATGCGCTCAAGTTTTTCGTAGTCTTTATTCTTGATTTTCAAATCAATAATAAATTTTACAGAATCCTTATCCCATGGCATAACATGGATTCTTCCGTATTTGTTAAATACATCAATGGATGTATTGATATTAACAGCATAGGCTCTTATAATCTGGTTAGTAAATTCCTGGCCTGAAAGGAATATGCTGTTCAATGCGGGCACTATCAGTGCAATTATGGTTTTTTTATAGTTCATATTCGTTAGTTTTTGTTATGCATGCCCCTTCTGCAGGTTGAACTGCTTTCAGCAATTCTTCGAGCAAAGCAATGCGTAATCTGTAGTTTTCAATTATTGCTTCAATTACCTCCTGATTGGCGATATTATCTTTAAGGTCTTTTTTAAGTTCATTATAAATACTGTCAAGTTGTGCCATGTCAGTTTGCAGCTCTTTTTCAATAACCGGGCAATTGGTAAGAATAGGCTCAGCGGCTCTGAGTTTTTCATTAATGAGTCCCGAATAATATATTTCAGCTTCCTGCAATTCAGGAATTATTATTTCTTCTTTTGTATGATGTTTCTTTTGTGCCAGCCTTATGGTTTTGTTTCCTAAATATTCATGTACAGCATACGATGCAATAAATATCAGGACAACAGCAGCGGCACGGCTTGCCACAAAGCGCCATGTAATTATGCGGCGCGGTTTAATGTTTTTTTCGATCTTTGCCCAGAGCATCGGATCAGGCTCCCTGAAATCAAAATCCTCTCTGTGTTCTCTGACAAATTTTTCAAATCTGTTTT
>JAJUGM010000438.1 GCA_029268165.1 Bacteroidota bacterium | reverse complement strand
GCACCTGGTATCAAAAAACCGCCAAGATTGCTATTTGTCGTGTTGCGCATGCCCGGAGGGCCGTAGTTTTTAGGTAAAACTGCTTCATCCTTGACTTTTTTTACATTTTTTTTTGTATCAGGGTAAAAAAGAATGTGTGGCATGTGAAAGCCCCATCAACATTCACTCCTACTCGCCAATATTCCTCCAACAATAACTTTTATCCCAATTATTCATTGGGAGCTCTCAGAAAGAGCGAACCAAAGGATTATTTGGGGTTATCCCGATTTTTCTTAATCGCATTGCATTAGAAATTTTTCTAATGTAATAATTGGATGATTTCCATAATCTGGTAAGCAATACCACAAAGGAGGTAAAAAAAATAAACCGATAAACATTCAGGTTTGAAAATTGCCCGTTCTTACCGAAAAATTACTTTCAGATATAACTTACAATTTTTTTAAGCATTCTTGCATTAATTGCGGCATTGCTGCCAGGCTTCAGAAGTGTGATGATCTTTCTCACAAGTTCATCCAGCGATGTGCTGGTCTTAAGCATATAGTCGGTGGCGCCTGATTTAATCGCATTAACGGCTGAGGCAACGTCATTAAACATGGTATGAAAATAAACACTTGTATTCGGGCTAGCTTCCCTGATTTTTACTAACATTTCTTTGCCTGATAAAGTATTTTTGTCGAAGGAATATTCGGTAATAATTACATCAGGCTTGAATTTCAGGGCAGGTATCATCTTGGCGGGGTCGGAAAAGGTAAGTATGCGGTTGAAACCGGCTACCTGGAGGTATTGCACAATAATGCGCTGATAAATATAGTTGGGTTCAACCACAACGATAAAAGCATTTTCGAAAGATTTCATTTTTGCACATAATTTCTGACTTAAAAATAACAAAGAATATCTAATCCCGGAAATGCCCCATCATACAAATTGATTAACAGCTGTAATATATTTATTAACATCAAACTTTCTTTCGCAACCCTTCCTGTTCATAAACCTTATTTTGCCGAAAATTTTTCTTTCGGTCCATGGCCTGTCGTGAATACCGCCTATAGACCACATACAACCCGTGTAACCATTGGGGTCACGGCCGTCAAGTTCATATTTATCATTCAGGTATATAGCAGTTCTTAATGCATCTTCGGGCGAATTCGACCATTCCAGTATCTTTTTTGCCCAGTACATACGCATATAACTGTGCATACGGCCAGTTTTTATCATTTCAAGCTGTGCTGTATTCCATAAATCATCATGGGTCAGGGCTCTTTCAAACTGATCAGTTGTATAAACATAATCGCGTTTATCATGCCTGTGCTGATCAAGGGTTTGCGATGCCCATGGCCTGATGCCAGATATTGAATCGTAGTTAGGGTTATAAAAGCAAAAATTATCAGAAAGTTCACGCCTGACAATAAGTTCTTCAAGAAATGCATCAGTATTATTATCCCGAGGATGCCCTCTGATAACTTCAAGAGCGATACGCTGAGCAGCAATGTGTCCAAAATGAAGGTATGCAGAAAGACCGGAAGTTACGTTCATGGCAGGGTTGTTTCTGAGTGATGAGTAGTTTGTCAGTTTTTCGGATAAAAAATGCTCAAGTGTTATTCTGGCTGCATTCTCACCAGGCTTCATCCATTCAACCGGCTTTACCGAGCGACTAATATGAAGCGATGCAATAATGGCATCCCAGTTATTTCCTTCTGCATGGCGCTTGCTAGGCATGGGTGTCAGGGGCGGAAATTCATCCAGAAAATCAGGTAAAAGTTTACGTATTTTGGGCCTGAAAGTATATGCTGCATATTCCTCCTTATCTGATGCCAGCCAGCAGGGTATAATATTGTGAGCATCAACTTCGTGAATGGGTATGACGATCTGTCTGCCCACCTCTTCCTTCCACTTTCTTTTTATTTTAAGCGGGTCAAAGTCAGTAATCAGGCAACCTGCTTTGGTAGACTCAATGAATGCAGGGACAGACCTTAGTGGGTCGCCCAAAAGGACAATAAAAGGAATATTAAGACGCGACAACCTGTTTTCAAGCTTTTGCAGGCCTTTGATCATAAAATCATATTGTCGTAATGTGGCCCCGAGAAAGTCGCTAACCAATGTGAAAATAACTATACATTCCTTGTCATTATCCTGTGCCATTTCAATGGCGTGCACAAGCGCCCAGTTATCGTTTACCCGCTGGTCGCGGCTCATCCAGTAAATAATCGGTCCTTTCCGGATTTCCCCTTCCTTTAAATACCGTATCCGTTTACGGTTTATCATAAATGCTTAATAAGTCCGAAGCTGAAAGCATTGTCATGTAAATCTCAGCTTACGGATAGGTGTTATAATACAAATATAAATCCTTTATGCAACAAATACCAGAAAAAAATATTTTATTTTATTATTATACCCCCCTTTTTATTAATATTATTTAATATATTTTTTATTTTATTCATTTTATAACCTACATTTTTTTATGGTTTATATTAATTTTTTTTAATTTTTATTTGCTTATACCCTATTTTTTTATATTTTTGTTTCAAAATTTAACAATATAAAATATGAGTTACAAAAAGCGGTTATTTTTTTTACTTATCATTACCTGGCTGGTTGGGGTTATACCTTCATTTGGCTCAGATGGAATGCCTGTGGTTGATACCGGCATTACTTCATGGATGTTAACTTCAACTGCCCTGGTTTTACTGATGGTACCTGGTTTGGCCATGTTTTACGGAGGTCTGGTCAGAACCAAAAATGTACTGGGAACTATGATGCATAGTTTTGTTGCCATG
>JAJUGM010000437.1 GCA_029268165.1 Bacteroidota bacterium | reverse complement strand
CATCATAAATATCTGGGGTGCTATTGCTGCTTATCAATTTTTCGAAAGGAAACCTTCTATATTGATGTCCCAAAAAATTTACCATTTAAAATAAATGCCCGAACTCACGTTTAGGTAGAAAAGGAGTGGTTATAAACTGTTAACACAAAATTCTTTAAACTACCGATTAATTTTTATTTATTCTTCTTAGGATTATGCAATCCCCAAGGATTCCATATCCTACGAACAACTTCCAATTTATTTATATCTACCCAAATATCGGTTTGACCATCGTACATACAAAGAGTATTTTCATCCTTTTTCCAAATTTCCGATATATAATTTTTATGTTCATATTCCCAAACAATATTTCCTAAATTATTAAATATAAGAACATTACCTGATTTTGTCATAACAACTCCTAATTCCCTATAATTTAAAAGAGTGAGGATTCCTTCTTCAACTAAAACTTTTTCATCATTAATTAATAAAAGTTTATCGCTCTCTTTTTTAAATTGTGCCATTGTTATAAGTTTTGAAGCGGTTTAAACCACGAAATTCGTTGTTGTAATGAAAAATCTGCCCAACTATCTATTTGTACCTGTATTCCTCCACCAATACCCCATCTGTTTCCTGCAGCTTGACCTTTCCAAATTTTTATCTCTTTAGGAACTTTAACTAATGAAGCTTTAGTGGGTAAGGAAGGTAGTGCTAGAACTTCTTTTAATTTGGAAGGATCCTTTGATAAAACCTTAAAATCTTCAATCGTCATCATCCATCGGCCAATTTGTCCTCTCTCTGTATGCAATCTTACAAAGAAAGCATCTTCAGCTAAAACAATTTCATCAACAAAAGTTCCTGGTTTGTAAGGTGGAATATAATTTTCAAGATTAACATCCACGTTTTCAGATATATATTCAAGTTTAAAGTTTTGGTTAGCAGTAACTGCTCACCATTGTTTTGATGAAACAGCCTTAATATCCGATTTTTCCAATTTATTGAATAAATCTTTTACTTCTGCTGGTGTTAGTTCTTCAAACCTTCTTATTAAATCGGCTATTTTATCAGCATTTGCTTTGTTTAAAGCCTTTGCTTCTGGCACCAAATCATCCACATTATCGGCAGCGTCGTTTTTACCAGCAACTCTTAATGCTTTGCTTGCTTCGGAACCATGTTTGATAAGGTTTTCCAATACTTCGGTGCCAATAGTTGCTATATCAATTGTTACACTTGCAATCTGCCAGTATTTCAGAAAATTCTTACCATCTTCTGTTTGGTTTAATGTTTTAATTACCTGTGGATCATTAAAGATTGCATCAATACCGGTTTTGGTTAGTTCAACAAAAGCAATGCTTTTGGCCAGCCTGCTTCCGGTATATAATATCTTTACCGATGATGCAACTCCTAAATAATTCAGTGTAGCTGCAAATTGTTGCCCTACCTGCTGGTTGCCATATTGCTGTGATAAGTTCACAGGATAAATAAGCGGGAAAATACCCTGACTACCATCACTACTTATTATCTCGACAGGATCCAAAAGATTGCAATTAAAAGTGCTAAGCGGCCGCAACACCTGAACATTACCCCAGTCGAACATCCCTTTCGGAAAACGTCCTATATAATTGCTTACGCTGCAATTACTGCTTCCTTCCGTAAGTATAGCATAAGTGATAAAGTCATAACCGCTGTAATTATTACCAAAGCTATTAGGAACTTTGCCAATATAAACAACGCCTTTCGCTGGGCTATTACTTATCCAGTTTTCATCACAAAGTCTGGTGATTTCATTGATAAACTTTTGCCTGTTTTCCCCGTCACATGAAAGCATCATTTTGGCAAGTAACACAGGTCTTTTATATAGTTCCACGTATAACTCTTTTCTGTCTTTTACATGAGTTAGTAGATCAAGCAAGATGAGCTCCTGGTCTTCATTGGTCCATTTTTCACCCGATAGCCATTCAAAATATTTTATGCGGTTTGTAATGCTTATCTCTTCATAACTGCAAACCGGAAGCTGCGCCAATTTTGAATATGCTTCTTTACTTTCCGTGGAAGGAATACTACCACAAAGTCCAGTAAAGAAATGGTCTGAAGGATTATTCAGAATTGACAGAAACTCATCTTTTTTTTCTGGAGCTATTTTTAGGAATATGCGATATTTACCACTAACTGATTTATAAATTACACGTATGTATTCTTTCCCGTCATTTACATCAGTATAATCAGATATTTCCTGGCTCAACAGGTTTATCTCATTGTCAGTCTTGCTTGCTGCCCATTCAGGTATTTCAAGCTTGATATTACCGATTGTTCCATAATTAAAATAGCCTTTAACTCCGGGTATAATCTCTTTAAGTTTAACCTTTGAAAGATTATTCTTTTTAGCACATGCAATATTATTAATATTCTGGCTCCATAAATCATCAAATGTGAATTCATAATACTCCCCCTCTTCCTCCCCCTCAGCCCAGGCAAAGAGCCTGTTCTGGGGGTCGTGGATGATGTCCCACTGGTATTTTTTCAGGGCAAGGCCATCAGGCGTGTAGTCCATCAGGTTATCGGTAGTGCCTTGTTTAAGTCCATACTTTTCGCTGAACGGATGGCGCAACTGAAAAATGCCATGCCCCAGTTCATGGGCTATGGTGAGCCATGTTTTATCGGCTGAGCTGTAATTGAAAATATAACCAAACCGGCTCTCAAGGGGCATGTCGCCCAGCAGCGCCTGGCTGCCCTCACCGGCCTGCCTGAACACAAAAAGGTAAACCGACACGCCATCCAGCCCCCGCTGCTGAATGTAAGCGCT
>JAJUGM010000436.1 GCA_029268165.1 Bacteroidota bacterium | reverse complement strand
GTTCATGGCTGGATTGTTTGGGGGATCTTTGTTTTAACATGGCCAACTGATGTTTAAACTAATTTACGTATAAAAGGTTATTCTGTTTACATTAAGTTTTGATTTGTTTTACATATTCCGAAACCAGAATTTCAAAATTTGAATTTTAATAATGAAACCATTATCTTTAAACTTTAATTTTAAAATTAAGTCGTTTGAAATAACAAATACTTAATGTATTAACTATTATTAACTAAATTTTTAAAACTATGAGAAAGATTTACTTTATTTTAATTTCACTTCTTTTTATAGTGGGCACTGCATTTGCACAGAAAGTGAATGTAGATGTTAAAAGGACATTAAATGCTCCGGTTATTGACGGTGAAATAGATCCTATCTGGGAACTGGTTGAACCCGTCGCTGCAGAAAAACCATTATTTCAGGAACAACCCACAGTTACTGTTACCTGGAGGGCCATGTGGTGTGATACTGCTATTTTTGTTTTATTTGATGTACAGGATGATGATCATTACACTGCACAGGAATCAGGTGGAAATGACTGGGAATATGACAAACCGGAAATTTATTTTGACATCAATGACACCCTGGTAGATGACCTTGGCCCTATGACAGCAAGCAGCGGCCACTGGCAGGTTGCCCCTGCATTTACGGATACTCTTGAAGGTATTGAAGCATTTCATAACAACTGGGATGAACATGGTGCAGATGACTATGATTCTTATGTTTTAAGCGGCGGAAATTATGTAAGGGAATACAGAATGCCATGGAAAGGTATGTATGACAAAAATTTCGATACTTTAACAATTCAGAAACCTGTTGAAGCTGGTATGATAATAGGTTTTGACATCTGCATTATCGATCAGGATGAAGGCATTACTACAGCCCGTCAGCGTATTGTATGGCAGAACGACGGAAATTCAGGTGACACCAAAGAATCATGGGAAAGCATGGACGACTGCGGAACAATTACCTTGTCAGCAGAAACTATTACAAGTGTAAAAGATGTTAGCATTTCTTCAGCTGTTTCTGTTTATCCGAATCCTGCATATAACACCATTACTGTTGATGCTAATTTTGACAAAGCAGTTTTTGCCAACCTCCTCGGCCAGGAAGTTATGACCATGTCACAGGTAAGAGGCAGAACACTTGAAATCGGTACATTACCAAAAGGTGTTTATTTCATCAAAGTTTATAAAGGAGAAAAATTCGTTGGTTCAGCTAAATTCAACAAGAACTAACATCTATTATCAGATATAAAAAAGGCTGTCCTTTAATTGGGACAGCCTTTTTTATTTTATTTCCGGATTATTAAGGGTTAACTACAATCAGATTGTAATTAATAATAAAATGTAAAAGATTTTTGAAAATGAAAGGTAAGAATCTGACAAGACCATTATTAATAAAACTCATTCTTGGCGATTATAATAATAAAAATATCCCTGAAATCATAAATTCAGATGAGGTAAGTTCAATGCTTTATCTCGAATGGGATAAAACCCGGCATCATGATATTATACAGAAACCTGATTATAAAAGTATCCTTGAAAAGATTAAAGATACGATTCACGATGATAAAGCATTTAAATCACATAATACCAAATATCTTGAACTTGCACTTGAGCAATTAACCCAAAAACATATCCGGCTAAAAAAACAATTCAGAATATGGATCAGTATTGCAGCTGGTTTTTTACTGGTGTTTTGTATTTCAACCGCCCTAATTCTTGTTCGTACCCCGCTTCTTCAGAAAACTATTACTGAAAGTATTGCACCCTACGGACAAAAATCCCAACTGGTGCTGGCTGATGGGACAAAAGTCTATCTCAATTCAGGCACAGTGCTTCGGTATGATAACCGGTTCGGTAAACAAAACCGGAAAATTGAACTGATTGGGGAAGCATACTTTGAAGTCAAAGAAAACAAAAGAATACCTTTTTATATATATGCCTCAGATATTGAAATAAAAGTATTAGGTACCAAATTCAATGTCATGGCCTATCCCGATGAGCCTCATGTAGAAACCACAGTTACAGAAGGGACTGTCAATGTCAAAGAACTGACAAACGGGAGCTCGGTAACGATCACTGCCAATCAGAAAGCATCTTATTTCAAAAAGGAGCATATTTTCAAACAGCAGAATGTTAATTCTTTCATCTTTAGTAGCTGGAAAGAAAACATACTTTATTTCGATAATGAAAATTTTGAAAATGTCATTAAGAAGTTGGAACGCTGGTATAATGTGAACATCGAGCTTACAGGCAAAGACTCTGTAGATGATCGTTTTACCCTCACAATCAAAAACGAAAGTTTGCGCGAAGTATTGGACCTTATTAGCCTCACTACGCCTCTGAATTATAAAATTCATGATAACCAGGTGACTATTATATATAAAAATAATAAACCTAAAAAATGATGACCTTTTAAACCAAAATCAGTATGAAAAACCATGTAACTAACCTAAAAGAGTATGTAAACCCTGTCTTGAAAGGGTTTATTACTTTACTTTTGCTGGTATCTTTTAATTTCAGTGTTTCGGCAGGCCGGAATTCTTCTGAAGATAAAATAAAACTTCAGATAGAAAACGGAACTATTAAGGAAGCACTGAAAAAAATTGAAAAACAGTGCAATTTCACGTTTATTTATAATGATGCCAACATTAACGTGAACCAGATCATTTCAGTAACTTGTGAAGGAAAGGCACTGAATGACCTGCTTGATGAAATTCTTAGCCGTAACGGCATCAGGTACACTTTTGTTGATAATCATATAGTGCTTACAAACTC
>JAJUGM010000435.1 GCA_029268165.1 Bacteroidota bacterium | reverse complement strand
GGCCTCAATTACCCCGGCAATATATTTCTCAATATTAAGTGTATTAATTACACTTATATAATTAAATGCCGGTTGAAGCACTATGTTATCATCATATTCTTTTGCTTCTGATGAAGGAAAAACTGATTTCAGCCTTATAACATTTGTGTTGCTTATGCCCCTGAGCTCAATGTGATTAAACGAACCAGCCAGTTTTGATGTATCCTGAATGACCAGCCTGCCATCACGATTTTCAATATAGAAAATCGAACCTTTCCGCGTAGCGCTAATTTGTCTGTAATCGCCAAAAAGTATGTATTCTCCTTCAACAACTGATAAAACAAGAGATGACACCTTTTGTCCGTAAAAAAGTCCAACCTTTATATCACCTGCAGCAAGCCACTGAACCAGGTAACAGGACATGGTCAAAATGAGTATTAACCTGTTTTTTTTCATTATATTGTGACAATTGATTTTAATTAGTAAGCAATTCAATCATTCGCATGGCCACTCTTTCAGATACACCCGGTTGACCCGCTTTTTTTATCAGCTCATCATAATATCCGAGCATTTTTTCCCGATAGGGCTGGTCGAACAGTATTTTATCAAGTTCCTGTCTGATTTTATCTACGAGGTTAAATTGCAAAAGCTCTTTAACTGCTTCAAAACCAAGAATCAGATTTACCAGTGAAAAAAATTCAATGTCAACAAATGGCTGTCCGGCATAATAAGTAAAGGTGCTGGTTTTATAAATTACAACCTGCGGTATCCTGAACAAAGCGGTTTCGAGGGTAGCGGTCCCTGAAGTTACCACAGCTGCGGTTGCGTGTGCCAGTATTTCGTATGTCTGATCATACAGCAGATACACATTTCTATTTATGATATATGGTTTATAAAAGTCAGCCGAAACGGATGGCGCACCGGCTATCACAAACTGATAACCGGGGTAATATTTAACTACTGATAACATTTCAGGCAGGCAAAGATGAATTTCCTGCTTTCGGCTACCTGCAAGTAACGCAATAATAGGTTTATCTTCGAGTGCATTGGCAGCAATAAAAGATTTCAGGTCAGGAGTCTTCTTCTGATAGCTAAATACGCTGTCAGCAACCGGATTACCATAATATTCAGCAACACAATGATGATTTTTGTAAAAATCAACCTCAAACGGAAGAATGGCAAACATGCGGTCTACATACTTCCTGACTTTATTCACACGCCACCTGCCCCACGCCCACAGTTTCGGTGAGATATAATAAAAAACTCTGATTTTCAGCTTTTTTGCATATTCTGCTATGCGCAGGTTAAAACCGGCATAATCAACCAGAATAATTACATCGGGGTTGTAATGCTGAATATCAGCTTTACACTCTTTTATATAATGCCTGATTTTACTGTATTTTGCAATCACTTCCCAGATTCCCATAACAGCCATGTCACGATAATGTCTTACCAGTGTGCCTCCTGACTGCTTCATCAGGTCGCCGCCGTAAAAGCGGAAATCTGCATCATTATTTAGCTTCTTAATACTTTTCATAAGATTTGAAGCGTGCAGATCGCCCGATGCCTCGCCGGCTATTAAATAAAATTTCATATAACACCTGAAATAATTTTAACAATAAAAACGCCGACAGTCAGTATGACTGTGATGATCACAACACCTTTGGCTGCCTGTGCCTGATTGGTAGAATTCAGAATAAAGAATAGAATGAGATTGGGAAGGATACAATGGCTTATTAACAGTGGAATAACTGACAAAAGGCTGAAATACTGAAGAAACAATGCAGAATCAATATTACTGATTTTTCCATAATATAGAATCATAAAAACCAATACAGGCAATAAAAGTCCTGATATTACTCCTGTTGCAATAGTATTTAATTTTTTCATTATAATTCACTAATTAAAATTTCCATTGGCGCAGATGTTCAATCATTTTATAAGCAGTAAGGTCAGTATGTAGCGGCACCACTGCAACATAATTATTTCTGAGTGCCCATTCGTCAGTGTCTTCAGCTTCAGGTTCACAATTATAGTAATAACCTGTAAGCCAGTAATAATTCCTCCCCATGGGGTCGGTACGTTTGTCAAATTCTTCTCTCCAGAAGCCTTTGTTCTGACGGCAAACCTTAATGCCCCGGATTTCTTCAAGCAAGCCTTTTGGAATGTTAACATTTAAACATACAGAACCAGGCAGGTCATTCTCCATTACCTGACTGATGATACGTCTGGCAATTATTTTTGCAGCACTGAAATCAGCATCAGGTTCAAGGCTGAGCAATGAAAAGCCTATTGAAGGCACATCATTGATGCAGCCCTCAAGCGCAGCGCCAATCGTACCCGAATAAAAAACACTGGTTGATGAATTGGAGCCATGGTTTATGCCCGATACAAGCAAATCAGGTTTCCGCTCAAGCAACTGATTAAAGGCCAGCTTAACACAGTCAACAGGTGTACCATAGCATTTAAAAAAAGTAACATGGTCTTCTTCCTTTACTTTTTTAATCCTGAGAGGAAATTTAACTGTGATAGCATGCGACATACCCGACTGGGCATCTGCCGGGGCAACTACAACGATATTGCCAAAAGGCTTTACGGCGTCAACAAGCTCCCTCAGGCCTTTTGCCTCCACGCCGTCATCATTGGTTACAATAATTAAAGGCTTTTGTTCTTTCAATTTTACTTCAAATAAAGCGACAAATTTATATTTTAAAAACATAAAATATAATTATTAGGCCATCAATTATTCAATTAATAAAAATCCGGTTTCTGACACTATGTGTAATTCTTATAACTCAAGCATGATGAATAAACAAGTT
>JAJUGM010000434.1 GCA_029268165.1 Bacteroidota bacterium | reverse complement strand
CCTATCATCATAAGGCCCAATTTCGGGAGCCTGGTCATCAAGAACCGGTGCACTGAGCAGATGATGCGGAAGGAAAAATTTATTGGCAATCAGTGTGGGTATTACAGCGCTTGCAATTACGGCACCAACAATATATGTATATTGCTGCTGTGTAATAATATGATGATTCAGTCCATAGAGTGCCGATATAGTTCCGAAGGTTAAACCGGTTGACATTAGCAAAGTATAATACCATTTCTCTCTTTTATCTTCCCTGAAAGTGCTGATAACAGGAAACAATCCGAAAATTTTGAATACAATTTTCCCTGCAAGTAGTAATAAGAAAATTAATGGCGCACTTATTAATGCAGGTAATGACATCAGGGCACCCGCACGCAGGAAGTAAATGGGTGTCAGAAAGCCTATTGTCATAGTCCTGAGCCTTCTGACCAGAAAGTTATCTTCTTCCATAATGTTTGCCATGACCATTCCTATGATATAGGCAGGCAATACAGGCTCACTACCCGACCAAAGCGCAAGAACTCCCATTGAAAGAAGTACAAACAGTATCCATTTTGTTCGGATGGCAGCAGTGCGATAGGCATATCGGTTAATCAGAAACCTCGTAACCGGTGGCAACAAAAAAATGAGTAATATGGTAATCCCTACAAAAACAACTGTTTTAAAGGTAAATGGCGCAAATATGAGCCCTAAACCAATAACGGTTCCGAGGTCATTGACAAAACAGGCTCCTAAAATGCCTTTACCAAATTCGGTTTTATTAAATCCATATTCCAGCATTACAGAATAAACAACAGCCATTGAGGTGGTTGAAAGTGCAATACCGGCAAGCAGACTGGATCTTAGGTCCCAATGAAAACCAAAATAGGCAAGCAAAGATACTCCTGCAAAAGGTGCAAAATAGCCAATAAACCCGACAATAGTCACTTCCTTAAGTTTTGTTCTCATGATTTCAGGGTTAAGCTCGGCACCTGCAAGAAATGTAAGCATGATAGCACCCAGTCCGGCGCAAAATTTAATCCATTCATCATTCAGCGCAAGTTTTTCAGTGGCATTTAATTTATATGCCACATAACCAATAACTGACCCGGTAATTATTTCCATCAAGGCCATTGAAATTTTTAAACGGTTGGCAACAAAAGTTGATAAAAGAGCTGCAAGTAATAAAAATGCAGCAACCAGATAAATATTTGTCATTCAAACCTCCGGAATAAAATATTTAGTAATCAATAGCAGGAGTTATCAGCACAAAAGGCGGTCAATGGCGAACCCCATCGCCGGGCGCAAATATAGAAAAAAACTATATAAAAAAATTACATGTGAAAATTGACGGAATTTTTATATTTGAAACGCGTTAATTTATTTTATGAAAATGAGATTTATTCTGACTGTCTGCTGTTTGATAAAATTTTTTATTCAATTAAATACCAGTCAGTTATATGCCAATCCGAAGATACTCCACGGATGGAACATTGATGCAGGCTGTCATTACGGATTAGTAATTCCTGAGTATAAAAATTTTCTATATGTTGTTGAAGATCATGTGCTCTCTGCCGGTTTAAGCTTTTCGAAAAGAACAAGGGGCACCAGTCCGTGGGAACAATTATATAATTATCCCGATTATGGTTTCAGGTTGTTTTATTCAACACTGGGAAATGATAAAGTCAATGGCTATGAAATAGCATTTTTCCCTTATTTCTCGTTATACTGGCTAAAGCATAATCGCTTTAATATTTTCAACCAGATTGGCGTTGGCCTGAGTTATGTAACACGTGTTTTTGACCCGGGCGAGAATTACCAGAACATTGCAGTAGGATCACATATTAATATACATTTTAACGCCAGATTAGGCCTTAAATATAAAATAGACAGGCTGAATTTTAATACCGGTATTTCATTTGATCATTTTTCAAATGCCAATATGCGCGAACCAAACCTGGGCATAAATTACGTTACAGGTTTCTTAGGGATGGGGTACCGATTGGGGAATGATTTTCCATTGCTGCATAATGAATTAGAACCTCATTTAAGAAAGCATTATTTTGAATTAATATATTCTGTTGGAGGAAAACATACCAGGGCATTTCAGGAAAAATTTTTTATTACTTCCTCCTTCACTGCTGAATACAAATATGAACCATTCAGGATATTCAGAGTTGGTATAGGAGCAGATTTATTTTACGACTCGGCAACAAAAACAGAAATGTCGGCAGATAACCCTCAGGAATTTAAGGAGGAGTATAATTACCGTACAGGAATCCATTTTTCACAGGAAGTATTTTATAACCGGTTTAGTGTTATTATCCAGGAAGGCATTTATATGTTTTTAACTGATAAAGTGGAAGGTAATATTATGTATAACAGGGGGATTTTAAGATATGCTATAGCCAATCATATACTGATTAGCATTGCCATGAAGTCTCATTTGCATATTCTTGATTTTCCCGAAATTGGTTTAGGTTACCGGTGGTAACCATTTAAATATAAATAATTATGATAAATTTTGTGCATAAAAAATTCTTATCCTGTTTCTCATCCTTAACATCAGCCTCCTTTTCTTCAGTCTTATCCTTTTTTATAATCACATTCGTATTCCTATTTTTTCTGACATCCTGTTCCGAAGATGCTGATAAAGAAATTGTTGTCATTCATGAACTTCCGCCATTTGATACCATCTGGGTAAAAAGCGTATTTCATGTTTACCTGATTCAGGATTCAGTGTTTTCAATCAGGATAGAAGGACGTAAAGATTTCATTGATGGTATTATATGCCGTGTGGAAAGTAAGAAACTGATTTTAGACAAT